>JBEDUS010000324.1:0-7522 GCA_040414975.1 Candidatus Udaeobacter sp. | reverse complement strand
TGATTGCAGACTCGGTTGGCTGAGTCGGAGCATGCCCGCTGTTCTGGATTGCGGCGACCTGGTTGCTGGTGATAATCCCGCCGATTATCGTGGTCTGCCAGTTATTATTAGAAGCAATCAAAGTCCCCGCGCCGTTGTGTAGTTCCAAGGTCGGATCGGCCAATGCATTGGGAATCCCAAAGGGTGTGAGCTCGGGACCAATGGCGCGTATGATGACTGTCTTTGGTCCGCTCCCTTCAACAATGAATCCGCCAATCATTACATCGGCGCCCGTCTGAACAAAGGCACGCGTGGAAATGTTGCCAAGGTGCCCCCCCGATGTGACTGGTTCCAAAGCAAGATACTGAGGGTTGAACAACCCCGCGGCAAAAATGGTTCGCACTCTGGTAGTACTGATCTTTGTAATGTTACCAGCGGCATTCTGAGTAACGTAAGCGTTGCCGGCGCCATCTGTGATCACACCGGAATTCTGAAAAAAGCCGTTGGCGAAAGTGGTTCTTGCTCCAGTTGGAGTGAATGAGAAGACGCTGCCACTTCCCGAGTCGCATTCGAGCAGATTGCCGGATGAGCTGAAATACAAGCCATCTGGAAACGATAGTCCCGTGGCAAAAGTTGTGCTTGCACCGTTGGGCGTGACCTTGTCGATGCGCCCTGCCGTAAAATTGCCAACAAACAGATTGCCAGATTCATCGAACGCCAGACCCGCTGGGCTGCTCAGGCCCGTAACGAACGTGGTTCTCGCCCCCGTCGGCGAGAACTTGAAGACCCTGCCGCTACCTTCATCTGCCTCGTAGAGATTGCCGCTAATATCGAAGGCTAGACCAAATGGCTGGCTAAGCCCCGTAGCGAACGTGGTCTTCACTCCGGCTGGGGTAATTTTTGTAATGGAATTGCCGCTGTTGTTGGCGACAAACAAGTTGCCTTGTCGATCGAAGGCAAGCCCAGCGGGAGCTCCCAGTCCGGTAGCGAAAGTCGTTCTTACCCCGGCCGGTGTAAATCTGAAAACGTTGCCACTTCCGAAATCTGCTTCGTAAAGATCACCAACTGCGCCGTAAGCAATGGACCCCACTGCTGACGCGCTCGTGATTGCAAACACCAGGTAAGAAGTAAGATACTTTCTCACTCGCTCCCGACTTATTATCGACGCTCGTCGCGAAAAAGTTTGTGTCATGACACAACCTCCTTAATTTGTAGTGAATCGAGCTTAACGCAAAACGCGGCGCAAGGCACGTTTTGCAGCAAGCTGAATGTTTGTCTCAAGCGCGCACCAGGCAGTAAAAAGACAGGCTCTCCAAATCCCGTCTGTCGGTTGAGCGCATCCTCGGTGAACCCTGCTTTGTGAGAGAGAGGCTGGCTGCGGTGCGTCACAGGCTGCCGGGGGCGGGTTGACCTGGGAATCAAGGCCAGGCGAAACAATCCTCTTTTTCGCGCGGCTTCTCGCGCGCATGGCGATTATAGCGAAAGCGTTGCCGACAGTGACGTTCAAGCTCGAATCGTCGATTCGGCTTTCAGGCGATTTTACTTGACGGACGGATGAGATTTTCTGCAAACTTGGCGTCCTTAGAAGGATCTGAATCAGGCGGAGAGCATCTTCCCGCTGGGTTCTTCGCCTCCTCCGGAGCCTTTAATTCCAACAATCCAAGGCCAGCGGGGAAAGGAAGAACTATGAAACCAATCACTAAGCTAAGAGGGACCCCTCTAGTAATTCGCGCCGTGTTGGCGCTGACCTGCCTTTTTCTTGGACCGGCTTCGAAAGCAATTAGCGCTATTCCGGCAGAGACTGTTAACGTGATCTATAGCTTTGCCGGCGGCTCAGATGGCGAATACGCTGACACTGATTTAGAAACAGACAGCGCCGGTAACATTTATGGCACGACTGTACTCGGGGGGGATTTTGGAAGTGGCACAGTTTTTCAGCTGAGCCCCACACCTAACGGCTGGGCCCACACCGTTCTCTACAGCTTCACAGGTGGTACTGATGGAGGTGAGCCGTACAAAGGTGTAACACTTGCTCGCGACGGTAGCTTGTACGGAACGGCTGTAACGGGCGGCTCAGGCAGCTGTGAAGGCGGCTGCGGCGTGGTTTACAAACTAACAAACTCTGGAGGAACTTGGACTCAGGCCGTAATTTATGCTTTCAGCGGCGTAGACGATGGCTCTGGACCCGGCGCACGAGTAACAGTGGATCGGAACGGAAATGTCTATGGGATGACGCCGACCGGTGGCGCATACGGCCTGGGCACGATTTACAAACTTAGTCCGACACAGGGCGGGAATTGGATCTTCAGGGTCCTCCACACCTTTACGGGTGGCGCGGACGGCGGCTCGGGCTCGGCTGGAAGGATGATTCTGCACGATGGCCAGCTCTATGGCGCTGCCACCACCGGCGGCACTTCTGGAAGCGGAGTTGTCTTTGCGCTCAGGCCGAGCGCAATTCGCGAATGCTGCTTCAGAACGATTTATTCCTTCGCGGGTCAACCAGACGGAAGTTTTCCTTATGGCGCGCTGCTGTTCGGTCGTTCGGGCAATATCTACGGAACCACTTATTACGGCGGGACCAATAATATCGGTGCTGTTTACGAGCTGTGTAATCGCGCTGTCGGCGAATGCACAGAGAAAGTACTCTATAGCTTCCAAGGCGGAACCGACGGCAATAGCCCCATCAGCAATCTCGTTATTGATAACACAGGTAATCTCTATGGGACTACGAGTGAGGGCGGTTCAGGCAACGGTACGATCTTTAAACTAAGCCCGGCTGGCGGCGGTCAGTGGACCGAGACGATAGTCCATCCCTTCCAAGGCCCTCCAGATGGCGCGTTCCCTTATAACGGCATGGTCAGTGATCAATTCGGAAATTTTTATGGCGCCACCGTTCATGGGGGCGCCAACGACGACGGATCGATCTACAAGTTCACACCCTGAACCTCTTCCGGCTGCGGTACGTCACAGGCTGCCGGAGGGGTCGTTCGGCCTTCGGGACTGGTGCTTGGCAAAACAATCCCTTTTTTAAGGCCGCTTTCGCGCACGTACGCGATTAGAGCGAAAGCTTTGGCGATGGGCCGAAGATTGGCCTCTCGCGTAGTGGGTTTTTAAGAAAGCGTTGCCGATTACGGGCCGTTGGCTTCATGGATTGGTTAGGTTTGGATGATGCAAAAATAAGGACATCGTTGCATAATCAATGACCGCTCGGTGATAGGTCAGAACGTCCGCCCCGAGCACACCCTGCACACGAGACGCGCCCTTTGTGACAAGTCCTTCGTTCACGTGCGTAAGATCGACGGCGTAGATACCATCGCTGCGAAGAGGGTAACCATCCAACGATAGCGTCGCGCCATCCAACGCATGTATTGCTAACGTGATGCCTCCGGCTCCGCCTCCGAGCTTGCCAGTGTCGCGTGTCGGAATGCCCTTGGCGCGACAATAAGAAAGATCGACGACCGTACTCGCCGCGCCGGTGTCGAGCAGAATGTCGACCGGAGCGTTGTGCAATAGCCCGACAAGCTGCAAATGCCCAACCTGGTTGCGCACCAGTGGGTGTCGGTGAAAACCGTGTTGGGAAAGCAAATCAGCTAAGGCTGTTGTGTGATCCACGAGAGCTTTCATCTGGCGGCACAACCACCCTTCGGTGTGCGTATGTGTTGTGGTGTCGCTTCAGGAATCACTCGGCAAGCAAGGAATTTGATTCCTTTGTCATTCGCGCTCACGCCCGCACTGGCACGCTGGCGGTGCGCTCGAGTTTGCCCCAGCTCACCCACGCGCCTTTGATCGCGCGCAGGATTGCTTTCCAGATGCAGTAACTGAGCATCGGTCGGTAAATCAAGCGCATCGGCAAGATCCGCCAGGCGCGCATGATCGGTTCGCGTTCAAGAATGCAGGCGAGCGTTGCAAGAAGAACGTCCATCGCCAAAAATGTGATGATAAATGGGAGCACCGCGTTCCATGCGCCGAACGGCAGCGACGCAAGCAGAAACAAATCTACCATCGGCGTGATTGCCACGAGAATGATCTGGAAAAACCAGATGCTCGGCATGCTGAACCAACCTAACGCGCGATAGTTCCAGTTGAACACCATGTCCCGGTGTTTCCAGAGGGATTGCAACGTGCCGTACGCCCAGCGGAACCGCTGTTGCGCGAGGGTGCGCACGCTTTCGGGCGCTTCCGTCCATGCGATTGCGTCCGGCACATAAACGATCCGTTGCCGGTGTCTCTGCAAGGAGAACGTCAGATCGGTGTCTTCGGCCAGCGTTTGCAGACTCAAGCCGCCGGCTTCGTCGATCGCATCTTTGCGTATGGCGCTGATCGCACCGGGTACCACGGTGATGCAGTTCCAGCGATTGTAAGCGCGCCGGTCTAAATTAAAGCCGCACGTGTATTCGAGCGCCTGACAACGCGCGATGAACGCACGCAGATTTCCGACTTTGGCGTGACCCGACACCGCGCTGACCTGCGCATCGCCAAAAGGCTCAAGCAACCGGGGGAGAGTATCTCGCTGACATTGCGTGTCGGCATCAATAAAAACTACGATGCCGTGACCCGCCGCAGCGAGGCCGCGTTGGAGAGCGCGCGCTTTCCCGCGATTTTCCTGTTGCAACAAGCGAACACGCGGATCGCTGTTCGCGACGCGCTCGACCTCCGCCGCAGTTTGATCACGCGACCCGTCATCGACCACAACCGCTTCAATTTCGCCCTTGTAGTCAGTTGCAAGAAGCGTGCGCAAGGTTTCTGCAATCACTTTCCCTTCGTTGTAGGCAGCAATCACCACACTGATCGGCCCGGCGAAATTTGTTCTCGGCCCGCGTTGAAAACGATAAGCAAGCCAGATGACAATCAGGGTCCTAATGACCACGAGCGCCGTCGCCACGATCATGAACGCCCAGAGAAATTCCTCGATGCTATGATAGACGCGAAATCCAGTGCGGCTCACCAGGCGCGTGAGCGATTGTTCATTATTTTTCACGACCGGCATCACGGCGTCGCGCGTCGTGCCCAGTAGCGTGCTCAGAGGCACCACGGTATCGCCGCGCGTATGCAGCCAGTCCAAAATGCGCGGCAACGCTTCCACTGTCTGTGAACGGTCCCCACCGGCGTCATGCAGCAAAATGATGCTGCCATCACGCCGCTGTTGCTTCACACGCTGCACGATGATGTCTGCCCCGGGCTTCGCCCAATCCTGCGGATCGATACTTTCCAAGACGACGAGGTAGTTAAGGTCCTCCGCGATTTTCAGCGGAGTCAGTTCACTCAATTGCGTCGGGCTGGTATCGGCGCCGTACGGCGGGCGGAACAATGTAGTGGCGCGGCCTGTGATCGTTTCCAGCAAAAGCTGGGTCGCATTCAATTCCAGCTTGATATGTTCGGGCCAGCATAGGGCGAGGTTAGGATGATAATAGGTGTGGTTCCCGATCTCGTGTCCTTCGTTGACAATACGGCGAACAAGCCCTGGATAGCGTTCCGCGTTCACTCCCACGAGGAAGAACGCGGCCTTCACGTTCGCTGCTTTAAGAATGTCCAAAACCTGCGGCGTCCATCGTGGGTCGGGGCCGTCGTCAAAAGTGATTGCGACCTGATGCTCGCCGCCGGCGCCCTGATGATAAAGCGTTGGGAATTCCGCAAACTTTACGTATTTCGCCGTGAGATAACCACCAGCGTCCACAGCGAGCTTTCGCAATCCGTCTGTGCGATCCTCGTCAACTGTAACGATCTCGCCATCGCCGACGTCAGTTATTGTGTCCGTCGATTTTATCTGCTCCAGTGCCTGGCGCGTCTGATTATCGAATCCGCCACCGGACGGATTCGCCGCGGCGAACTTGAAATCCCTCGGAACGTTTAACGCATCCCAGATTGCAGGATCTTCGGTGCCGAGACGATAAAGGCCGAACCCGCCCGCTTTTTTGTCGCGCACCTCGCGCAATTGGTTGAGGAAAGTCACCGCATCCAGAAACCAGACCGCGTGCTCCTTGTCTTCATCCTGGAAATAAAAGTACGGGCTGTAACTCGGCCCCTGCACGTCTGCGCTCGCGATTTCCGCATCGTTAGCGCGGCTCATCGCTTCTGAAAAACTGATCATTTCAGCTTTTCTTGCGCCGATCGTCCAATCGTATCCGTAGCCGCCGATCGTGAAGATCCATTGCTTGGGGTCGGAATCTTCCAAAAGGACGTGGACCCACCCTTCAAACCACGAGCGCGACGCCAGTGGCCCTGGCGGATCGGTGTCGGACGTTTCGTCAAACAGCATCGCGACGAACCGATCGACATTGTCAGAAAGCGCATCGAAATCGATGTAATCCAGTTCCTGGCTTGGCTGAACGCACAGCCAAAGCTCCTTTTTATCGTCGTGTAACGCGTCAGCAAACTTGTCGATGAATCGGGTAATGTCTTTCTTGTAAGCCGGGTCAATTTGCTCCCAATCGACTACAACCCCTGCGGCCTTCGCGTTGCGCAATACCGAAAGCACACGCTGGATAAACTGGTCCTGTCGTTGCGCCGGTCCGTGCGCCAAATTTTCAATCGCTTCCGGTTGCCAGGTGTCGCCTACGAGGTTCGTCAGCAGTGGCATCAGCGCGACCCCCTTGCTCGGAGCCAGTTTCGACAGCCGGGTGTCTCCATCAATCTGTAAATCGCCCATGCCATTGATTACGGTCATCCATTCGGGACAGAGATGTGTAATCTGTGTCGCGTGCTGCTCGAATGACGCGTAGCTGTACGGGTCGCCATTGGTATAGAATGCAAGGCGCACTTCGTTATTGGGCGATTTCTTCCGCGGGCGCGCAGTAGGCGCGGGCGCCGCACCCGCGAGCTTTTTGGCCGCCTGCCGAGCTGCGGCAAATTTCTGCCACAGCAGGGAACTCGGAGAAAATTGGTCTGCAGGATTCCGCTTTTGCAACGCCTTCAACTGGCCTTTCAACTGCCGCAAGGAAAACGGCACATTCATTTTGGGCGTGACGAAAAGCGTCTGGACGAACACGACCGTCCCCAGGAACAAGAGTACACCGGCGATGAGCAGGATCAGGCGCAGGCGCGGCCAGCGCTTTCCTGTCGGATCAGAAAAAACGAACGGTGTGACTTCTCCTGGAGGGAAATCCTGCATGAGGCGCTTATAATCGCTCAAAACGCAAAAATAAGAAAATCTGATTCTGTTACGTGCTGTTTGTCATCCCGACCGAAGTGGAGGAATCTCTCATGATCAAATATTAAAAGAGATGTCTCGACTTCGCTGGACATGATAGGTGGAGTTAACGTTCAACATTCCTAAATGCATATCGAACCAGATACACTGCCCACTGGACATGCTGGTATCGCTACGCGTTTAAAAAAAGGGCCTACCATCCATTCCAGCGCATGGGTTGTCCCGGGCGCTACCGTGATTGGGGACGTGATCCTGGAGGAAGAATCCAGTGTTTGGTACGGCGCGGTGCTTCGTGGCGATATCAACCGCATCGTCGTCGGTCCGCGCTCGAACATCCAGGACAATGCCGTCATTCACCTCGACACAAATTACCCGACAACCGTGGGTGAACTGGTT
>JBEDUS010000323.1:0-13000 GCA_040414975.1 Candidatus Udaeobacter sp. | reverse complement strand
AAGCAATCTACATTCTGGATTCGACGATCTTCGGGCACGGCGATTGGGGAAGGTTGACCAGCACGATTAACGGTACGTATCTCTCCCGCGCCGAGTTTCAACCCACCCCTGACTCGAAGCGGTTCGGCATTGCTGGCAGGTTCCTGCCGCCGGGGCTCGCGCTAACCAGTTCGCTTCCATGGAGCCGGGCTAACTTCAGTCTCTTCTACGATGGTGCGGCCGACACGTGGATGCAGGGCTTGGATGTGGGTGCGATAGTTCACTGGACCGGCGAATTCAATGACGACAACAACAGCTTGACAGGAGCCACGAAGTTTCAGACGCCACGGAGCGGTCCTTTTCCCCAACGTGCGCGCAGTATAGCTCCATGGACCACGCTCGATCTCATCTTGAACTACACGTTTAACCTGCCGCCGCCTGCACCGGCGGAGGTGCCTGGCTATGCCAAAGATGGCGGTAAGAACGTGAAGATGAAGGATGGCAAGGAGAAGAACGTAGTGCCAGTCTCCACCGCCGAGTATGGCTGCAGTAACTGGAAGTGGTGGCTTAATAATACGACCATCACGCTCGGAATGCAGAACGTATTAGACGCAGATCCGCCGTTTGTGGCAGGCAGCTTTGAGAATGGTTACGACGAGTCGCTTGCTACTATCAAAGGCCGGTTCTGGTACGTCGGGCTAAAGAAGAGGTTCTAGATTCTCCGTTAGTTAGGTTAGGAAGGCAGCTACGAAGGTTTTCGTAGCTGCCTTCTCATTTTGAGCATGTAGCGCTTTTTGGGGGCTCCAAATCGAGTTCAAATCAGGGTACGAGCGTGTAATGAGCCCAAAGCGAACTTTCGATCAAGAGAGTGTCCCGAGAAAGCCTAACACTCTGACTCAAGTTTAAATTCCCTTTGCCTTGAGGGCAGACGCGAGTTTAACAAGACTTTCCCGAATCTGTGCTGGCGTCCAGGCCGCAAAACCGAATACGAACGCCGGCTTTAACCTCGCCTGGATGCAAAAGAATGAGAGTGATGACGGTCTCACTCCGATATCGATTGTGACACGCCTGATTACCGGAAAGTCTTTCTCGCGTTTCAGCCAGGCAACGATGTTCAATCCGGCTTCGGGAACCTGCAAGGTAAAACGATCCCCCAGTAACTTGTTGAACTGTTCAATGAAAAAATCTCGGCGCTCGGAATATATTCTTCGCATCCTTTTGATGTGACTGAGGAAAAATCCCTCAGTGATAAATCGCGCCAGCGTCGCCTGATCGATCGGAGACGAGTGTTGATCCATCGCGCTGCGGATTTTAATCAAGGAATCAACCAGCGGCTCGGGCGCAACGATGTACCCCAGACGCAGCGAGGGAAAAAGAATCTTGCTCATCGTTCCTGCGTAAATCACGCGACCGGAGTTATCGATCCCCTGCAACGAAGGCAGCGGTGGCCCGACAAAGCGGAACTCCGCGTCATAGTCGTCTTCGAAAACAAACGCGCGATTAGTACGCGCAAAATCGAGCAAGGCGGTCCTACGTTGGAAACTCATTGTCATGCCTAGGGGAAATTGATGAGAGGGCGTTACGAAAATGATCCTTGGGAGCGATTCTTTCGGTGATCGCGCAATCACGATTCCCTGCTCGTCCAGCGGCTTTGGAACTATTTTTGCACCGGCCAAAGTAAGAACCCTTCGTGTCTGTTGATAACAAGGATCTTCAATCCACGCGGGCTCGCCCGGATTTAGCAACGCAGTTGCGCTAATCAACATCGCCTGTTGCATTCCGCCCACAATCACGATCTGGTCGGAATGACAGCGTGCTGCTCTGAAATCGCACAAATAAGCCGCGATAGCCTTGCGCAAGTCGGCGTCGCCGCGATTCGACGAGTAGCGCAACAGGTGAGCTCCTTTTTTCGCCAGGACCTCTGCTCTAAGTCGTTCCCACACGCCCATTGGAAATTCGTCAACGGCCGGAATGCTCGAGACAAGCGAGACGCCCGCGCCAGCGCCTGTTGCTCCAAGATCAAACTGTTTTCCTATACGCTGGTCCGGAATTGCTCTCACCCGTTCGGAAATTCGAAGCGGAGACTCGGTCGCCGGATGGGCTTCCGGTTTGTCAGCCCTCAGAAAGCTGTCCGGAAGAGGGTATGCTACAAATGTGCCCGATTTGGCCTTCGACCGAAGATAGCCCTCTGCGTGAAGCTTTGAGAACGCAAGATTGACCGTTAGCCTGGAGATGCCCAGGTCGGCAGCGAGCGCGCGTGAGGAAGGGAGGCGTGAAGCGCCATCGCTAAAGCTACCCGATCGTAACTCATCACGAATCTGCCGATAAAGCTGCTGATGAAGCGGCTCCGTGGACGCGCGATCAAGTCGAATCATTTCGAACGCGATGATCGAACGCCGGCGCCTTTTCTTTAGAAGCGATTTCTTGTCGGACATGCCTCTCATTGCCCTGCCTAACGAATCCCCGCACTTTGGAATGACGACGCAAGTTTGGCCAGACTTTCTTGAATCTGCGCGGGCGTCCATCCTGCGAAACCGAAGACAAACGCCGGCTTGGGCGCGGCTCGAATGCAGTAAAACGATAATGGCGACGGCTTGACGCCAATCTCGAGCGTAGCGCGGCTAATCGCTGGGAAGTCTTCCTCGCGCTTCAGCCACGCAACCATGTTCAAGCCGCCCTTAGGAACCTGCAAAGTGAAACGATCGCCGAGCGACTCATTGAAGTATTTGATGAAGGCTTCTCGCCGTTGGGCGTAGATCCTCCGCATTCGCTTGATGTGACTGAGGAAATATCCTTCGGTGATGAAACGCGCGAGTGTAGCCTGATCGATCGCCGAGGAATGCTGGTCCATTGTGCTGCGGATTTTCACCAACGGATCGATCAACGGCTCTGGCGCAACGATGTAGCCCAGGCGCAAGGAGGGATACAAAATTTTGCTCATCGTCCCGGCGTAAATGACACGGCCGAAATTGTCGATTCCCTGCAAGCAAGGGAGCGGCGGTCCGGTAAAACGGAACTCAGCGTAAAAGTCGTCTTCAAAAATAAACGCATCGCGAGCGCGCGCAAAATCGAGCAACTCTGTTCTGCGCCCGAAACTCATTGTCATGCCGAGTGGATATTGATGCGAAGGCGTTACGTGGATGATTTTTGGCTGCTTTTCCTTCGGCGATTGTGCAATCACAATTCCTTCGTGGTCCAGCCGCTTGGGGACCACCTTGGCGCCTGCCAAAATAAAGACTCTGCGTGCCTGATGAAAGCCGGGATCTTCCATCCACACAGGCTCGCCTTGATCCAGTAGCGCCATCGCGCTGATTAGCATCGCCTGCTGCATTCCACCGACGACCACGACTTGATCTGGATGACAACGTGCCCCCCTGAAATCAGTCAAGTAGGTAGCGATTGCCTTGCGCAGGTCCGCGTCGCCACGACTGGACGCATGCCGCAGTAGATGAGTGCCTTTTTGTGCGAGCACTTGTGACCTGAGCCGTTCCCAAGCATCAATCGGGAATTCATCGACTGCGGGGAGTCCGGGAACCAGGGACACGCCCGCTCCGGCTTCCAGAGCGCCGAGATCAAATTGTTTCCCTACGCGCTGATCTGGAATTGCGCTTACCCGGCTGGAGACGCTAGTTCGACGCTCAACCGGTCGATACGCTTTCCGTCCGCCGCGGCGGCTTCGTTCAGTCGCGAATTTGTCGGCAGTCAAAAAAGCCTCTGGAAGCGGGTCCGCAACAAACGTTCCCGATCTGGCTTTCGAGCGCAGATAGCCTTCCGCATGGAGCTTCGAGAGTGCTAGGTTGACCGTCAATCTTGAGACTCCGAGATCAACAGCCAGGGCGCGGGAGGAGGGAAGCCGCGACGCGCTGTCCGTAAAAGCGCCCGATTTCAACTCATCCCGTATCTGGCGATAGAGTTGCTCGTGCAATGGTTCGCTTGCCGTTCGGTCAAGCCGAATCAGTTCAAACGCGATGATTAAACGTCGTCGCCGTTTCTTCAGAGGCGATTCACTTCTGGACATGCCGATTTCCCCGGTTCCTGCAATCCGTTCAATTTGCATGCGTATTCCAAAGCGCAACTGGCATTGTCATGTTCCCTCAAGTGGTCATTGCTACACTAACTGATGCCGAAAAGTTGCTGCGATATGTGGAAAGTTCGTGGCGCATCATTAATCAAACGTAAATCCAATTGGCCTTTTCCCTCTGTTCCGCATTATCTGATCCCTTTCCTGGGCATGGCATTTTGCCAGCGGGCGCACAGCGGCCAGCCAAACGTGGCCTATTTCGCCGGAGGTTGCTTTTGGTGCACCGAGGCAGTTTTTCAACAGGCCGCGGCGGGCGTGACCCTCGGTTGTCTCGGGCTATATGCAGGGCGCCGAAACAATACAGATCACGTTTGATCCCGGCAAAACAACCTACGACAAACTGCTGAACCTGTTCTGGCCCGCACATAATCCGACCGAAATCGATAGCCAGGAGCCGGACACAGGAAAGCAATATCGCTCCGCAATCTTTTATGTCGATGAACAGCAACGAGCCGGGGCCGAGAAATCGAAGGCGCAGGCGCAAAAAAAACGTACTCAAAGCCGATCGCAGCTGAAATTACCCGGGCAGGATCATTTCGGCCGGCCCCCGCGCATCATCAGAACTTTTGCCGGAAAAATCGAGACAATCCGTACGTCCGACAAATGATAGACCCGAAGCTGCAGATCGAAGATGTCCAAAACGCCGTTCTTGGTTCGTCGTAATGATGAAGTGAAACTAAACCAACTATGTGTCCAGCCTGCGTAACAATCTCGGACCAGAGGTCAATTCGCCGGGACGCGAGCTTTCACCCAAACTGACGCCAAATGGAAAATACTTGATCTGGATGAGCTGTCGCGTGCCAGCACTGCCTGCGAAACCGCGGCGTCGCACCACTACTGAGCTACTGCAAGAGCTGCACGCACCTGGCAACGGACTTGGAGACATTTACCAGATCGATGTGTCTGCGTCCCGTGGCAAGCCTCCACCGTTGCTACCGAGTGCTAACCCTCGGCGTTAGCTAGGGACAGTGCGTAACAGAGTGCGGCATCGAGATAAAACCGTATTCGAATCTCGAAGAAGCACCGCCCCTTGACACACTCTTTGTTTGTGGCTGCAGCCGATCTCACTATCCAGGACGAAACAGGAAGCTCACCAAATGGCTACAGCTGCGTTCACCACTCTCACGACGTGTTGTTGGCATTGGGACGGGCGCCCACGAACTCGCCGAAACGGGGCTGCTCGATGGACGCCAGGTAGCTGTTCACTGGCGCCTCGCTAATGATTTCGCCTTCCGGTTTCCCAGCGTTCGGGTCAATCCAAATGCGCTGTTCATCAAGGACGGTCCCTTCTAAAGCTGTGCTGGGGGCGTGTCAGCGATCGATTTGTCACTATCTCTGATCGAAGAAGATTTTTGCCGTCGGACCGCTTTGAATGTCGCACGCGAGCTTGTCGTTCCCCTTAAGCGTTCGGGTGAACAAAAGCAATACTCCGAGGCTTTACAGTTTCAGGTTCAATCCTGCGATCGCTTCGCCGATGTATCCACCTGGATCTTGTGCAACCTGAATCAGGATCCCTCAGTCGACGCACTCGCCCAGCGAGTCGCCATGTCGCGCCGTAACTTCACTCGTTTGTTCCATCAAGCTTTTGGTAAATCACCGGCACAGTTTGTCGCCGAAGCACGCATTGCAGAAGCACAGCAACGATTATTAGTTCCTCGGAATAGCATTGGGAGTATTGCCACCTCGCTTGGATTCCGAAGCGCAGATGTTTTTAGCGTGGCTTTCGAGCGATACACAGGTCTACGACCGCGCACCTATCGTGCCCTGAAGAGAGCTTCCCAAAGTAACGATCCAGCGTATCTCCAGCCTCCTAAATCTGCCCCGAATGCAAGAACGACCTTGATGCGTGTTACATAGGGATGCTTGAGTAGCGCACGTCTTCGCGTGTTATCTCCAGCTTTGCAATTCGCCTGAGCTGCCGTTTACCGAGGTTTGACGCGTTTACCACAGAAGCCAGTCGTGAAGTGAGTCGCCCTGGCGCTTTTATAACTAACTGAAGCTAACGACCAGAAGCCTCTTTCTTATCGGCTTTCAGATCAATGTTTTTACGCGCGATTCTTGGCAAAGCCAGCCATCTCAACTGCTATAGCGGCTACAGCTCGGTCATCGAATCTCAAATCGTAAACTCGGAAGCGGCTGCTGGCGTGTCGGTTCAACACGACCATTGCCCTAGGCATGCAAAACGTGACGGATGAAGATCCGTCGTTTGTGGCAGGCAGCTTTGAGAATGGTTACGACGAATCGCTTGCGACCATCAAAGGCCGGTTCTGGTACGTCGGCTTGAAGAAGCGCTTCTAGCCTTAATGTCTCTCCGCTGGTTAGGTTATAGAGGCAGCCTCGGATTTTCTTCCGGGCTGCCTCTATGCTTGGTCGCTCTTCTTTCGGATCCTGTTAGGTACTATGTTTCAGTTTGCGCGGGGCGTTGTGCTTCCGCTTGAAGCATAAAGCGACCCAGCCTAAGGCGCGGTTAGTTGCCGAATCTACGTAGCTGCAGCTTGGGCGTAGCGTCCTCTATGAACGCCTTTATGCCTGCGCGGACTGACCGCCCGGTTTCCCGCCAAGACTTTGCAAGAGTGATGGCAATAAAGCAGCCAATCCTTGCTGATGGTCCGCGGTAGGATCGATCTTTCCGGCGGGCGTTAGCTTGTCCACGATCTTCGGCAGGTATTCAGCCAGGAAGTTTGAGGCCACATTCGGGTCCACTCCCATTCTCCCCGCAATCGCACGAACTTGATCGGATCCAAGTGCTTGTTGGATTTGATTGCTGGAAATCGGCTGGTTCTCACCCGTGCCAACCCATGATGAGAATTTGTCACCCTGGCCGCTCTGTGAAAACTTATTGGCCAAACCTTGGAGGCCTCCGTTCTGCGCGAGGAGACCACCGAGAGCCCCCATGAGCGGATTGGCTCCGCCAGAGGTGTCACCTTTTCCGACTGCACCGAGTATTGAATCGAGTAATCCCATAATTCTATCGCTCCATTGGTTGATTTTGCTTATTCGAAGAAAGATTAGAAGGGTTACTGTTAATAATGTAAAACCGATGCAAGAGTCGGCAAGCCAAATTCAGGAGCTAGCGTTTTTGTAACCGAGGGTAATTAGTTGTCAGGGGACGGCTCGTCATATCCGTTGCCGTGAACCGCAAACACCATTTGTTCGGTGTCGTGAAGGCGACCGTAATCAACGGTGAGGCGGCCGCCACCGTGTTCCGTATAAATTTCAACAAAGCGGTGGCCGAATTGAACGTCGCGCCAGCTGTAATCCTTTTGAGTCTGAACGGCGGCCGCGATCACGGGATCGATTCCAACCACTGAGACGATAAAGAGAACCCGACTGGATTCGAGCGACTCTGAGTCGCGCCAAACAGGGGACTCGTTTCATCGATCGTATGCCGCAAAGTCAGAGCTGCGGGAAAAACCGTCAACCGATCGAAGTGCAATTTGAGAACATAAAAATGGCGGAAATCCCCGCCTTCTATCAACGGTTCATCGCGCGAAAACATGATCCGGAACTCGGCCTCCACCATGCTGTGGTGATTTTCATTTCCTATGCGCACCATCAATGTAGGTTTCCCGTTTAAGGGCGCGACCACCATCGAATTGCTGAACATGACTCGCGCGATCGGCGCGAAAAGCGGACAAAGATTAGTCCAGTCATCACTGCAAGCAGAAAGATGCCACTCATGATTTCAATAGTTGCGACGATGTGGCCATAGAGCGTTTGCGGATACATATGGCCATAGCCGACAGTGGCCAGGGTTTGCACACTGAAAAAGAAGCAATCGAAAAACCAACGCCCACCCGTGCTGCCGGCGATACTGTTTTGCTGCAGGCTATAAAGCGTCGCGAAAAGGAGGTTGAGCCCAATGTAAAGACTGGCGACAAACGCGGCGAAGTGCGGCCATCGTAAACCAAGCAGCCAGCGATAGACGTCGCGCCATCTCCATGCGTCGGTATTGACCTTGACAAACTCGATTTGGCCAGCACGGAGAGAGACGGGAGTGGGCTTCCTATTCATGTTCTAATTTGCAGCCATCGGCAGCTGGTCAACAAAATCCGAGAATGGCTTTGAGAATTTGTTGATCAATATCCTCTTGCCTCTTGCCTGTCGCTTGAAGCGCGCGTTTCGGCACGCGCAATGAATGGTCGCCACCTTCAACGACGTGTAAAACGTTTTGCGTTTTCATTTCGGTACGCACCCGCTCGAGGAGATCCAACGGGCAAAGCGCATCCCGAGTGCCTTGCACAAAAAGAATTGGAGTATTTAGAGCCCGCAAAACTTCATCGCGAAGTTTTGTGCGATCCCCCATCGCGCAGAGCGGAAATCCAAGACAAACAAGCCCGTCCACTTTTTCTTCAAGTGAAAGGTGACATCCAATGCGGCCACCCATACTCTTGCCAATCAGGATTGTTGATTCCGCAGAATGCCGTTTCCTCGCGTCACCCAACGCCTTTCGATGTGCCGCGATAAGTTTTGGCAGAGGATCGGGCCGCTTTCGGCCTTCACGCATGTAGTCGTAATCGAATGTCTCGACGTCACCGATCTCGGACAAACGATCTTTCCAATTTTGGATCCAGGGATGAGACGACGGCGCCCCCGCTCCGGGAGCGAGCAAAATTAGGCGTCTCATGGGTTCCAGCGGGCGTCCGCAGCAGCAGATGCCAGACAATCTTGGCACTCGGCCGCAGCTAAGCAAAGAGCGTTGGCAAGACGTTTGCAACAAAATGCCGCGCCAGGGCAGTCTGGATTCATGAAATCAAAGGATTCTTCTCCTCGGCGTCGAATTTACTTTGCAATCGCCTGTTGCTCTATTGGACGGTGACAAGCGTTCCAATTGGGACCTCGGAGAAGAACTTGCGGGCAGCCTCCTCCGGCAGCCTGATGCACCCGTGTGAAGCCGGATAATTCGGCACAATCCCAGCATGCATTCCGAAGTCGAGACAACTCAGGCGCATGAAATAGGGCATCTCCACATGGTAAATGGTAGAACGATGGTTTCGCTCCTTGTTCGTAATTACGAAGTCGCCTCTGCGTGTGGAGTAGCCCTGGCGTCCCGTCGAACATTGCGCGCGATATACCGGCACATCGTTTTTGATCAGGGCGACCCGTTGCAAAGCGAGAGAAATTTCGATTCGCAATTGGTCCGGGGACGGCCCACCACCGAGAAGAATCTGCGAGGAACGCCAGTGACCAGTCTCTGCGGCGATATCCAGCGCAGACATTCTATTGCGCTTTGTCAGTTGGTTCCTGTAGGCACCTCCTCCGAGAAGAGCGCGCAGATAATCTTCCCGGCCGATGCCTGCTGCAAGCATCAGCACGGTCACGCCCCTGTCTCCGTCCACGTAACTGCTGAACGATTTCGATGGCAGCAGCGCAACAAAATCATTGTCGCAACGCGATGGCAGAACCGTGTTGGGATCCGCTCCACAAGTCAAAAGCGTGCTAAACAGAGAAGAGTCGTTTCCGGCAATGGCGTACGCGAGAAGCGGGACATTCTTCCCTTCGGGTGTTGGAGGCGCGGAGTGCTTGCCAAGCAGAAGCTTGATTTGGCGCTTGTCTTGGGCTCTTAGGGCGACCTGCAGGGCGCGTCGGGTACTGGTTCGCCATTGAGGCATTGGGGGCAAATGTTCTACGACCGACCTGACGATTTCGGGATTGCCGCCATCGAGCGCCCTCCCCAGCAAATCGCTGCCATCTTTACAGCGGGCTTCTGCGTGAAGATTGGTCGAATGGGCCAGCAATTGCCGGAAGGTTTTAAGATTGTCGTGCATGGCCGCCGCCATTAGCGGAGTAAAACCATTTTTGTCGGCAAGATCCACAAGGGCACCAGCGTCAATAAGCCGCTGCGCCGTTTTCCAATCTTGCTGGGAAGCCGCGATCAACAGCGGCGTCCGCCCTTGCGCGTCGTGACCATTTGGATCGACGTGATCGATCAGGCACAATTCGATGAGCGACTCGCGCTGAATCGTGACGGCGCGAACGAATTCGTTCGGTGAAATGGAAACGCGGGCGGCGGGCTCAGGTCCAAGCGCCGTGGCCCAAAACAGTATCAAAAGTACGATGCCAGCCCGAAAGACGAATCGCCTCTTGAACACGCGCATAGGCAGGATTGGGCCGGATATTGTATGGGATTTGTCCGGTACTATCGAAGAAGGCGGATCGAATTTCGAGCCTACCTTTGAGGAACCCGGCATTGGACGTATCCAGTTGAACGTTGCATGTTCCACGCTGTCCAAATTCCAACCAATGCGTTTATCCATTTTGACCCTGGGCGTTGCACTCAGTACATCGTTTGCCGCGCAACCTGAGGCTGTCCCGACGTCGACCGTTCCGGCGGCCGTAGCAGAAGCAGGCAAAGATGTCGTTCATCAGTTGAACAATGCTTTTGCAAAAGTGTTCGAAACAGTAGCACCAAGTGTTGTGATTATCGAGGTTTCTAAGAAGAACGATATCTCCGATAGTTCACCCCTCGACGACCTGTTCTTCCAAGGCCCGCCCGATGAGAACAATCAACGGCGTAACCCGGGGGCGCCACGCCCAATCCAAAGCGAAGGCTCTGGTTTTGTCGTCCGACCAGATGGTTACATTTTCACGAATTTTCACGTCGTTGAAGGTGCAGACAAGATCGACGTGAAGTTGAAAGACGGCAGGAATTTTCCCGGGCGGATTGTGGGCACCGATGAAAAGACCGATATCGCCGTCATCAAGATCGATGCCAAGGATTTGCCGGTCGTCCAACTGGGAGATAGCGATGCGGTGCGGGTGGGCCAGTTTGCGTTCGCGATCGGCGCGCCATTCAAGCTCGATTACACTTTTACGTACGGCGTGATCAGCGGCAAAGGCCGGAGCAAATTGCTTCAGACAGGCGCCTATTCCGTCTCTGATTATCTGCAGACCGACGCCTCGATCAACCCAGGCAACAGCGGCGGCCCGCTCTGTGACATTGACGGCAAAGTGATCGGCATGAACACGCTGATTAACGGGATGAATCGGGGCCTCGGCTTCGCAATCCCCAGTAACATGGCCAAAGAAATCGGCGGCGAACTAATCGCCGGGCACAAAATTGTGCGGCCATGGCTGGGTATTCGCATCGAGACGCTCGGCGACGATCCCGATATCCGCGATTTGTTCAAAGGCGCCGATAAAGGTGTCGTAGTGCGCACGATTGAAGCCGATGCGCCTGCTTCCAAGAGCGATTTGCGACCGTTCGACGTCATCACACACGTGGACGGAACGCCGATCGACACAGATTCACAGCTGCAGCATGAGATTTTGAAAAAGAAGATCGGCCAAAATGTTCAGCTGACCGTCTGGCGCAAAGGACAAACCATCAAGGTCCC
This sequence comes from Candidatus Udaeobacter sp., assembly GCA_040414975.1. GTDB lineage: Bacteria > Verrucomicrobiota > Verrucomicrobiia > Chthoniobacterales > UBA10450 > Udaeobacter. The sequence continues at coordinate 1,603 of JBEDUS010000323.1, read as the reverse complement.
CATCAAGACTGGTGAGTTGCCTAACGAGATTACTCGAGCGTCAAATGTGTCACCGATCCAGCCGCCGGAGCCGAAGCAGGAAAATGTCGGCAAATTTGGCTTGCAGGTACAGGAATTGACCAAAGATGTTGCGGAACGTCTCCATCTGCCAGTACAGGAGGGCGTGGTCATAACTGACGTCGAGGACAACAGCATCGCCGCAGCCCAGGACATCCAGCGCGAAGACGTGATTACCGAGGTAGACGGTAAACCGGTCTCAAACGTGCAGTCATTCCGTGAGGCGCTCAATAAAGCCGATCCGAAACGGGGCGTCCTCCTCTATCTCGACCGCAAAGGAAGCAAGACCTTCGCCGTGTTAAAAGCAGGCGACTAGCTCTTCCGGCTTCCGACGATTACGAGAATGATTCCGCCGACCAGGCAAATGCCGCTCGCCACTGGCGGAAAAGCGATCCCGTGGCTTTCCTTGTGACTGATCTCAAGAGGGCCGAGTTGCGCGTCCTTCTTTTCCGTCGTCCAGCCGAAGCCACCCCAAGCAAATCCAATGATGCCAATGATAATCAGAATAATCCCGACGACGCGGATTGGGGTCATCGATTCGAGTCTACAGCGGCCGCCGGCCTTGGATCAACTGGATGATCAAGACTACGATCGCAATGACAAGCAGGATGTGAATAAACCCACCCAGCGTGTAGGAGCTCACGAGTCCAAGCAGCCACAGCACCAGCAAGATCACGAATATTGTCCAGAGCATAACGTTCCTTTCGGTTAGTCACATGTTCCTTCGTGGGATATGGTTCCACCGCGCTTATCGAAAATGAAAATTTCTCCACGGGGGGCCCGCCCATTTTGTAGTCTGTGTGGTGCGTCGTCACGGCTTTAGTTTTTCCACCACGGCACGCAGGTTCCAGTCCGCTGATTCGAGTTGTCGACGCGCAGAATCATAATCGCACTGGGCCAAATCGGCGACGACTCTTACTGCGCGGTCTCGCAGCTTTGCGCTGGTGGTATGCAGATCGATCATCAGGTTTCCGCGCACCTTGCCGAGCGCGACCATCGCTCCGGTGCTGACGATGTTGAGTGCAATCTTGGTCGCCGTTCCGGCTTTTAATCTGGTCGATCCAGTCAACACCTCGGGACCAACGGCGAGCGCGATCACAAGATCGATTGCTGTAGTTGCGATCGGTGATCGCGCCCGGCCGGGGGCATCGTCCCCGGCTACACAAGCCGGATTGCAGGTGAGCAGAATTGTTTTTACGCCGAACGACTTTGCATAGGCGAGCGCGCCGAGGACAAAAGGCGTGCGTCCGCTCGCGCTGATCCCGGCGATGATATCGCCTTTTTTTATTCCCCTTTCCTGCATCGCCAAGGCGCCGGCACTCTCCTCATCTTCCGCGCCTTCCACACTGCGATAAAGCGCGGTCACCCCGCCGGCAATTACTCCCTGTACAAGGTCAGGCGACGCGCCAAAAGTCGGCGGGATTTCGCTTGCATCGAGAACGCCAATGCGCCCGCTGCTGCCAGCGCCGACATAAAACAACCGGCCGCCATTTCGGAGCGATTCAGTCACCATTTCGATTGCTCTGGCGAGGTCCGCAGTTACTCC
>JBEDUS010000322.1:0-4851 GCA_040414975.1 Candidatus Udaeobacter sp. | reverse complement strand
CCATAGCAAGTTCGCTAGCGGCACCGGGGCGACATCGCGACATCCGCTCACCGGACGATGTGATCGCTCTGGTAGTCCGTCATGCCACTGATAACTGCCACGCAATCGAGGCGCTTGCGATGCGCTATTAGAATTCAAGATAGTTCGGCAGGCTGTTAAGAAACCTCTGAGATTTTGAATTCGCTTGAATGGTCAATGACAACACCCTCAACTTTTTGTTTTGCAACCAAGATTCGTGGGATGCCTGAAGGGTGACCTGCTGGCGCAATATTGCGGGACGGCTAATCTCCGGAGCGACAGCCTGTCTTCGCGGACGTTCGAGCGCGGCGGTCAAGCGGCGCGGTCGTCAATGCTTGGGGGCTACGTGAATGCCAGCGCGACACTCATTGTTCATTGCGTCTGACCAGAGATGAGAAATCTGGCCAAATCAGCAGCTATCGCGGATCCAATTGTGGCATTGCCATCGTTGTTAACGTGAATGAAATCCAAAAACAGACTTCGCGGATCTTCGGCGAATATATCAGTAAGGTCGACAAAGCGGCACAATCCATCCGCGCCATCGTCAGCTTGCAGTTGAGAGAACGCCGTGACGGCTCGGTCGTGCTGTCGCCGCATATACGAAACGAACTTCGCATCGCCGAATTTGAGCGCCTTCTCGGCATCAGACAAACGAGATTTCTGAAAAATCAGTGGTTGCAGTACCGCATAGAACTTAAAATTGAATCCGTGACCAATACGACACATTCGGTGCAGATTATCGGTGTATTCTTCGATGATTGAATTTTGCCAATCGGGAGTTCGGTATCCAACCTCCATACGCAGTGTGCGCATTGGCAAACGAATCTCCTGCAATCTTGGAGCAAAAATTAGCGTGATCAGCCGACTTTTGAACAATTGACTCGCTAACGCGGTGCGTAGATCCAACTTACCGGCCAGGGCCTGGGTTCCGATTTGAAGCGTTACGAAATCGAGTGGGAAGCCCGGTCGCGGATCGTATTGATAGGGAGTATGGAGGTCGTTGCCGCCACCATAGGAAATCACCACATCTGGTTTATAGTCCACAAGCAAATGCGTCAATAATGCGAGCTCTTGTCCGGATACAAATGAAACCGCACCAAAATTATAGACCTTTGCTCCCGAAATACCTCTGCGCACGAGTTCTGATTCAATTTGACCCGGGATCGTTTTGGCAAGTGGTGCTCCAAAAAATACAGTCGATCCGCCCACAACAAAGATGCGCAATTCTCCGGCCGGTTTAGATTTTTCTACTGGACGATCGATGCGGAAACCGAGCGAGTTGAGTTTAGCAAGATTTTCAGCGGCGTTGGCCCCACCCATCTGTGGATCCATTTGTACGAGCGTATTCGGGGCGCCAGTAAACATGTAGTAGGGATGCTGCCCATTTGTGACGATTGGTCCTGAGAAGCGCTGCTCTGGCGGAGTAACCTTGAGACGCAAATAGGTCTCACCAATTCCGAAGACGAAAAACGAGGCAATCAGCAGTCCGAGATTGATACGATTACCGCCAATCAGGGCCAGATATGCATAAAGCAGTGCGGGAAGAACCAGCACCGCGAGATAAATGGCATAGATCGGGGTAAAGAATATCGGGCTAAAAAGTGGCCAAAGCAGAAATAGCCAGCTGCCGACTAGAACTGCATTGAGCCAGAAAAATAACGGTCGATCGGCCAAATATCGGATTGCTGTCATAACAAGCTTGAGAAGATAGCGTTTTGGGTTTGGGTGTTACTCACTGGAATTACCCGAACCTCCGAAGTAATCCCGGGCACGAAATGCCTGGGCGGCTCTCTCAATCGGGATCGAACGCCGATCTGTAATCGCGTTTGAGAGTTCGATCCTGTGTGTCCTTTTTCAAGATACAATTTCCCACGGCGAGGAGGTCGAGCTCATTTCCCATGAAACAGCGGAACGCATCTTCTGGAGTACAAACAATCGGCTCCCCACGTACGTTGAAACTAGTGTTGACCAGGACCGGGCAACTGGTTTTTTCCTTGAAGCGGGTGAGCAGCCGATGGAATAGGGGATTAGTGTTAGCGTGTACCGTTTGAATGCGGGCTGAGTAATCGACGTGCGTCACCGCCGGAATTTCCGAACGCGCAATATTGAGCTTGTCGATACCGAAAAGCCCCTGCTCTTGGGAGGTCATGGAGCAGCAGCGGTCCCTGCGCACGCCGGCAACTAGCAGCATGTAAGGACTGTCGGAATCGATTTCAAACCAATCGGAAACATCCTCGCGCAGTATCGAAGGCGCGAACGGCCGAAAGCTCTCGCGATATTTGACCTTCAGATTGAGGTTCCGCTGCATGGTTGGCGAGCGCGGGTCGCCCAGAATCGAGCGCGCACCGAGCGCGCGTGGACCGAATTCCATGCGACCCTGGAACCAGCCCACCGCCTGTTGATCAACAAGCGCTGCGACCGTTTCCGCGATCATTTCATCTTCGCTCAACGCCTTAAAATTCGCACCGGCTGCGTTGAGCCTTTGTTCGATGTCTGGCTGAGAGAAGCTTGGGCCAAGGAACGAGCCGAACATGCCATCGCCGCCATTGGTTTTGCGTAGCTGGTTCTTGAAAATGTGCACGGCGGCGAGGGCCGCCCCCACCGCGCCGCCGGCATCGCCCGCCGCCGGTTGTATCCAGATGTTTTCGAACGCCCGATCGCGCAATACTTTACCATTCGCTACGCAGTTGAGCGCCACGCCGCCTGCCAGGCACAAATTCTTTGCACCGGTCTTCTTCGCGAGACCACGTGTTAATCGGAGCACAACCTCGTCGAGAACGGCCTGGATCGAAGCAGCAACATCCATGTGGAAATTCGTGAGTAGTTTGTCGGGAGCACGCACGGGTTCGCCGAACAGCGCGGAGAAGCGCTCGTTAGTCATTGTCAGGCCAGTGCAATAATCGAAATATGACAAATCGAGTCGGAATGAGCCATCCGGCTTTAGATCGATTAGCTTATCGAGAATTAATTTTTTATATTTTGGCTCACCGTAAGGCGCCAGCCCCATAACCTTGTACTCACCAGAATTAACCTTGAAGCCAGTATAATAGGTGAAGCCCGAATAAAGCAGGCCAAGTGAATGGGGAAAATGGATTTCCTGGAATACATCCAGATTTTTGCCTGAGCCCATCGCCGCTGAAGTTGTTGCCCATTCGCCGACGCCGTCCATCGTCAGCACAGCGGCGTCTTCAAAGGGCGAAGGATAAAATGCGGATGCCGCATGGCTAAGATGGTGTTCGCAAAATAGCAGCCGGCTAACGTCAAAAGACTGAGCAAACTCTTTCAATTCACCCTTGAGGAGGCGCTTCTGGAATAGCTTTTCCTTTAACCAGAGCGGCATCGCCATGCGGAACGAGCGGAAGCCATGGGGCGCAAATGTAAGGTAGGTTTCCATTAGTCGCTCGAATTTTAGAAATGGCTTGTCATAAAACACGACGTGATCGAGCTCGTCGATGTTAGCGCCGGCCTCCCTTAGACAATAATCGATAGCATTTTTTGGAAATGATGAATCATGTTTCTTACGGGTGAAGCGTTCCTCCTGCACGGCAGCCACAACGCGGCCGTCCTCGACTAACGCAGCTGCGCTGTCGTGGTAGAAGGCCGAGATACCGAGGATGCGCATCGACTGACGCTAGAATAGCGTATAGATAAACGGTGCGACCGCGGAGCCGTGGGTTAGCACCACCAGGCCGCCGAACACCACCATCATGACGAGAACGGGCAAAAGCCAGAATTTCTTGCGTACTCGCATAAAACGCCACAGCTCAGTCAGGAAATCCATTTGCTGCTTTCCTCTTAGAATTGGTCCTTGAAGGATTCGGGTGCGGGGCCGGGAGGGCGGCGTTCGATCCAATAGCTCTTGGCATCCGGTAGCCATTTGAGCCGTAGCGGGTCCTTGCCCAGTGCCCGCATGATAAGGCCAGTCGGCAAAACCGTGCCGAAGAACACCAAGGCCATCACGATCGGGTTCACTACTCTGTGCAGCAAGAGGCCAAACTGAAACCACATCCAGTTGAGTGGCCTGAGCGCGGCTGGGAACAGGCAAGCAAAAACGAAAAACACGGCCGCCGCGGCACCGGTCCAGGGCCACGCGTGTCGACCGCGCCAGAAATTAATCAGCGCGAGCACCGCGAAGGCCGCTGCCATAACCATCCCGAACGAGCGGTCCGAGCCGGGAACGGGAGCTTTTTGCCGCAAATAGCTTTCGTGCGTTTGATTTGGCATAGTAAAACCGTTCAAACGGAGCCGATCTCCTTCATCGACTCGCTAGCAGGTGCCTTCACGAGCATGCCGTCATAACCGACGCCGCCACTCCCCTCGATCAAGATCTGCACGCCCCCAGCATCCCGATGGCCGTGGCACACCTTGAAGCTTTAAAGGTGGCAAAAACATGATTTGGGGGCCGGCAGAAGCTGGCCAGCCAGCTTGCTATTGATCTGCACAGCGCCTTTGATCAACAATCGCGAAAAATTCACAGGAAGAATTGAAATGTCGAAAGCACGGAACGTTCTGCTCAATTCAACGTTGTTCGTGGCCTCGATAATCTTTTGCCTATTAGTTGCCGAGGCTGTGCTTCGGTTTTTCCCTGTAACCTCTGGCCTGCGAGCTCTACCAGTTTCGAGAGACAGTCCTGTTTTGCATTTTAGTCCCAACGGAGATTTCGTTTTCTCGTATGATTGGGACTTCGACATTACAAACCGCGGTCATGTAAATAACGATGGCTGGGTAAACAATCAGGATTATCGGGTGAGCGAGGATCCGCCACTTGTAGCGGTCGTCGGTGATTCTTTTGTCGAAGCGCAGATGGTGCCGTATGAGCAGACAGTCCACGTG
>JBEDUS010000321.1:0-12778 GCA_040414975.1 Candidatus Udaeobacter sp. | reverse complement strand
GCACTGGATATCGGTGCTTCCACCGGCGGTTTCACCGATTGCATTTTACAGCGCGGCGCCGAGAAAGTTTATGCGGTGGATGTCGGCCACGGCCAATTGAACTGGAAACTGCGCAACGATCATCGCGTGATCGTTCTGGAGAAGGTCAATGCGCGATCTCTCTCGCGCAGACACGTTCCGGAGCTTGTCGATCTTTGCGTGATTGATGTTTCCTTTATCTCGCTGACCTTAGTATTGCCAAACGCATTCGACTTGATAACTCCAACCGGCGTGATTCTCGCATTGATCAAACCACAGTTCGAGCTGCAGCGTGCGGACGTAGGCAGTGGCGGAATCGTCCGCGATCAACAGCTACACCGAAAGGCACAGGAAAAAATAGTCGCCTTTGTCACCCATGCAGATCACGTGGTGACCGGAATTGTTCCATCTACCATTAAAGGCGCGGACGGGAACCAGGAATTTTTCGCATGCATCCGAAAACGATCGGCATAATCGCACACACGGGAAAACCCGGTGTCGGCGACTTGGTGAACGCAATCGCTGAGGAGTTCACTCATTTTTCCATCACAACTTTGTTGGAAAAAGAAACAGCGCGCATTGCCGGAAAGAAATCCGAGTATTCCATCATAGAACTCGGTGCCGCGACGGATCTTCTGGTTGTAGCCGGAGGCGACGGCACGATTCTGCGCGTTGTTGGGCAGCTCGGCGAGATGATCAAGCCGATTTTCGGCATCAACGTAGGTTCCCTCGGTTTTCTGACGACGGCGAGTTCTGCAACGTATCGAGACGCTGTGCTATGCCTGGCCAAAGATCGGATCAATTTTAGCCAGCGGGCGCTGCTCGAGGCTCGCGTCCGATTGGACGAAAAGCAAACCGCCAAGATGCTCGCTCTGAACGACGCCGTCTTGAGCCGCGGGGAATTGTCGCGCCTAGTGCTGCTGCGCACGCGCGTCAATGGCGAACCACTCACCGAGTTCAACGCCGACGGCTTGATTGTCGCAACGCCCACAGGTTCGACGGCGTACTCGTTATCAGCAGGTGGCCCGATCCTCGATCCGGAATCGGGTGTTTTCGTAATCACACCGATTTGTCCACACGTCCTCACGAATCGATCAATTATCGTCGCTGAGGGATCAACAATTGAAATCGAAGCGAGCGATCCCGACTATCCGGTCTTCCTGACGCTCGATGGCCGGAAACCGATACATGTCGAGCGCGGATCAGTCGTGACGATCCGCAAAGCAAGAAAGGCGCTGCCTCTGGCGTCGCTGCCCGACGCTTCGTTTTTCAGCGTTGTAAGGCAGAAATTGAAGTGGAGCGGAAGCAATCTCTGAAGGTCGGTTACGCCTGGATGAGTGTTCAATGCCCGCCGTCAGCGGTAATTATTCCATCGCGCGAGCAACGAAGTCCTTCTGTCTGAAGCTTGACGAATTTCACCTGCTTATCGTCGATCTTCCATGCAATCGTTGCCGGAAGGATTTCAGCACCATTTTCATTCTTAAGCACACCAATCGCCGTGCCCGGGATATCGTGTCCATTTAATTGACACGAACCGATAAATTGGGGTGAGTGCTTGGAATGTTGCGGAATTTTCAGCACATCTCGCACGACATCTTGGTCTTCGAGAAGCGCGTACTCCTCGCCGCAGATCCGCCAGGATGTTAGGAATAAACGGTCTGAGATCTCCGTGCCGCCCAGATCTTTAAGCCCCAGGTCCTTGTGCCTCTCTTCAAGGACAACCACCTTCTCGTTTGACATCTTCCGTCCGAGGAGAGCTTCTCGAAGGTCAGATCCACAGCGGACCGACTCAAAACCGTCTGCCTTGCAAATGTGCGGAAGAACTAGCATCAAGATCGCAACAATTGCTTTGGTTCTCATCAAACGACAGACTTTTTAAACCAAGCCCGCAGATGGGAGTCAACATTTTCGAATGCAGCTTTGGAAAAGGGTTGTCACTTAGCAGGGTTCACGCGGAGTATAAGAAAGCATCGCCAAAATTTCGATTTTCCTCCACACGAATTCAGTTTCGTTGATTGGTGCGTGAGGCGATTGGCTGGAACTTTTGCTCGATTTTCCCACGATTGAGGCTCCATTTGCTCATTCCTCCGAGCAAGTTCCGTCGCGCGAACCTCGCTTGAACGCTGATGCTTAGATATCTGGGGTGTCTGAGAGGATCCAGATTGCATTCACAGCGAGCTGGATTGCGAAATGCGTGCCGGTGGTACTCGTGATCGGAACTTGCAAGACCGTTTCGCGGCAACGATTAAGCTCGCGTAAAAGTACCCCTGTGCGTCCCAGCAGAAATGTGGCTGCGCTTTAGGGTGAGGCTGGCCGCGCGTCGTGGCCGAGATTGTTTGCCGGGTGCTTCCGCTTCGCCGGCAGCGGCTCGGGAAGCGATTCGCCTCTTTTGTGCTCCTGTATTTGAAAACGGACAAACTCATGGATCGCCTTTAGAGCCTCGGAATTTTCAGTTGTAATCTGAACTCGCCCACCATTTGGCAGATTCTCTGGCGCGTAATAGAGCCGACCTTTGAGCCGCTGCATCGTATCGACGCCTGGCGTCTTCTGATCATTGATGGGCGGTCCGATGCTGAAGTTTCCCTCTTCCAACATGGTTGCAATTTTTGCCACATGTTGGCGAACAGCATCCCGAGTGGCAACGTCAGAGGGATCGTTGCTAGTAATTTCGATTGCGCCACCATTCGGCAGTAGTTTGAAACCATAGGTCACCTTCTCTCGATTCAGTTTTATGGCGTCACTTCCGTAAACTGTAATAGCGGATGCGCGCGGCGGTACCTGTGCATACAGAGAGTTCAGCGTCACAAATAGAAAAGCGACAATTCTCCACCCAAGACGGCTCGAGAGTTGCTGATTCATTTCACAGGGCTCGTTTACCATTGGGACGAGGCGCCTTTCTAGTTTTGACTACGTTGTTGCTTCAACGTTCAGTATCGGTTCGATCATTTGCATTGACTGGCAGGATGCGTCCTACGTTGGGATAAACGCCATCCCACAAGCGGGCCCCTGCACAGGTAGCTGATCGCCGGCTAGCGACATCAGTATGGTTTCCAAGCCCGGAGCTAAGGTAACAAGCTCGTAACTATTGACGCTTTGACAACCGAAACAGCCTTTTAACACTCAAAACTCATACTTACCAAAAGGAACATTATGAAAAATTTCATAACCATATTTCTCTCGATTGCACTGAGCACTCTGCTCCAAACTCAGTTGAACGCGCAGAGTCCACATAAACTGACCGCAAAACATCTCAAGGTTTTGGTCGATGACCGGCCTCAGGCAGAACCAGGCGTGACACCGGCCCCCGAAGGACCAACTAGCGGATCGGTGATTTCGCTGCTCTTACCAACCGTACCATTCGCTGCGGGCAGCCCGACTTGGAGTGCAATCGGCCCAGCGCCAATTCCAAACGGCCAGACCTTACCGGAGGACGCAAACGGCATCTCTCTCACTCAAGCTCCTGTCAGCGGGCGTCTGACAGCTGTAGCAATAGACCCCGCCGATGCAAATACGGTTTACGTAGGCGCAGCGCAAGGCGGTGTCTATCAGAGCCGCGATGGTGGCATAACATGGACGTCTCTTATGGATAGCGCTACGACGCTGGCGGTCGGTTCACTTGAGCTCGATCCAACCGATGGGACTGGAAATACATTGTTGATAGGAAGCGGTGAGGGCAACTTCTCCGGCGACAGCTTCGCTGGATTCGGCCTTTACGAGGTTGCAAATCTAAAAAGCAGCCCGGTGCTTACTGGTCCCTTCAATCAAGATGCAAATTCTCACGATGTGTTCAGCCACCGAAGCATCTCCGGCCTTGCAATCGACCCTACTAATCATAACACAGTTTATGTCGGAAGTTCCACCGGGCAGCAAGGAATCGGTCCACAACCATTTAGTCCAGGTACAACTCCTCCGCGAGGTCTTTATCGTTCCACGAATTTTTTTTCCGGCTCGCCAACCTTCACGCAGCTATCAGTGGCGGGCTTGCCTGCTGATTTTCGAGTTACTTCAATCGCCTATGAGCCAGGCAGCTCCGATAACCTGTTTTTCGGAGTGGCAGATGCCGCCGGACTTGGGATTGGGGGAGTCTACTTCACGAGAAATGCAAGTGCGGCGAATCCCACGTTCACGAAAGTCCTAGCAACCGCAATCAGTGACTTCGCACCGGTAAAACTCGCAATTAACAAAATTAGAACAACTGTCACTGTCGTAGCGGTCACCGGTGAGACAGCTGATCGCGCCGGCAATCAAGGGAAAGCTTACAAATCTGTTTACCGCCCAAACACTCCGACGCCGGGCTTCACTGAGTTACCGTCCGCCAGAGGATTTGCAGCCGGTCAAGGATTTTACAACCTCGGGGTGGCCATCGACCCAACGAATGCAAGGAACATTTACGTCGTCGGCACGCTGGATGGGACTTTCTTCCGGTCGACGAATGGCGGGGGCTCGTTCAGGCCAAGCAATGACACGCTGCACGTTGATAGCCACATGGTGGGCGTTGCGCCCTCCAATCCATCAGTGATTTACACCGGGAATGATGGCGGTGTCTGGCGATCCAATGATACGGGTTTACACTGGATCGATCGCAACACGTTGAGCTTTAGCGCGACACAATTTCAGAGCGTAGCGGTTCATCCCACTGATGCCAACTTCAGCATTGGGGGAACGCAGGACAACGGCACCAATTTCTTTAGACCCGACCGAACTTGGACCCGTATTGACTTTGGTGACGGCGGCTACGCGTTGATCGACCGGAACGCAACGGACACTGAAAATGTGACCATGTACCACACGTACTTCAACGCAACGGGTCAACTCATTGGCTTTGGTCGCGTTCTCAAGACAAGCTGTGCCAGGGAAGGACAATGGTCATTTAAAGGAGCTGAAACGCCACCCGTGGATACGACTATCCACTGCGATGGTACTACCGATTCGCTCAACGGAATTTCGCTGGGCGACCCTGTGAACTTTTACGCGCCGATGGCACTTGGTCCGGGGAATCCGAACACCGTGTACTTCGGCACAAACAAACTCTATCGCTCAACGGATAAAGGCGACACGATGACTGTCGTCAGCCAGGCGTTTGCTTCGACCGTCAGCGCCATTGGTGTTTCGGCCACCAACGACAATGTGCGTTTGGTCGGGCTTAACAACGGGCAAGTGTTTGCCACGATTACTGGTGGCAATCCGATGCCGGAGATTACACAGACCGGCATGCCGGCTAAATATATTGCTCGCGCCGTTATCGATCCCAACGATGAAAATACCGCTTACGTGGTCTTTAATGGTAACGCCATTTTAGGTCAGCACGTTTGGAAAACGACTGATCTTAACAACACCGGCACCGGTACGGTCCACTGGACTGCGATCGACGTCAGCCCATTTGCCGATGTCTCGGTAAACGCATTTGTTGTGGACTCGGCGAATTCCAGTCATCTCTACGCCGGCACCGACCGAGGCGTTTACTACTCAGCTGACGGCGGTTCAAGTTGGAGCCTTTATGGCATGGGCCTGCTTGACGTAGCAGTGTTTGACTTAGCAGTCAGTTCAGACGGCCATCTTCGCGCAGCGACACATGGGCGTGGAATCTTTGAAATTGTCGCAGCAGCGCCATGACCTGAATTTTTTTGATGGTTGCTGCTTCCCGGATCTTTGGGCGCTCGGGACAATTCGTGCGCCAAGCTCTACGTGGGACAATTCTCATACCAACCCTGAGCCGACAGAAATGAATCGGCACCAACACGCATTGGTTAGGCTGGCATCGTCTTGAAAAGCTCCCTGAGTAGTTAGGAACAGCTCTTCGGATTTACACTCTTTTAGGACTTTTAGGTGAAGCAAGTTGAGGCGTGTCGACATGGAATCCGACAATTTGCCTTGATCACCATGTTTGATGAGACTGAGGGTAATAGTTGCGTCTCCCTTTTCGAAGTGGGCCTTTGTGGTGTACCTCGCTGTAATCCTTTTGCCGGTCTGCGGCGTGACCAACATTGCCGACTGTCCCTGTGCTGGCTCGCACTTTTGCAAGCGACCGAGGCCGCTTTCGCCCTGGCGAAACAAGTTATAAACCTGAACAAAGTTGGTGGCTTGGTTAAATTCGGGACTCGCCCGATCCAGCAACGCTCTGTCGAGCCATGTCGTGAAAATAGCTGGGATCGCTGCGTCAGCGTAGGCTTTGCTCTCCTTGTCCAAGACACTGCCCCGCATAGCTATGAACCCGATGCCGAGAGCACCGAGAACAATAAGAGCAAGGAAGATCGATCCAAGGAGGATCAAGAATTTTTTCATATGTGGGGGCAAGCTTCGAGACTTTGTAGCGAGGAGAGCAATCGAGGGCAAACCAAAACCGAGATTGATGATGCGCGGATGTGATTGGCCGCAGGACCAAACTTGGCGAGGGCGGGCCATTCTGTGATTTCATATGACATATATTGTCTGATGTAATTGGGCGCTAAGGTTATGCTTGGGCCCGCCAACGCGTTTTAGTCGCCTCGCGAAACCGGTCGAGCCATTGCTGTAACCGGCATTTTAGGCCCCCACGGAATGATATCCCCACACTAGCGCCGCTTGACGTTCCGCCTGCGGCTGGTAGCATCCGCCGAACGTATCTCGAGCTTTTACCCATAACACATGATGAAGACTTTTCGCAGCTTTCTTATCCGTTACTTGATGCTTGGCCTTTCTGTGATTTTTGCGTGCGCCCCAGCAGTTCGTGCAGCACGCGAGGAAATCTCGGGCAGCATCCAGCAGATGATGACACCCGCCGAATTCAAGGCCGCCGGCTTGAATAAGCTTTCGCCGGAAGAACTCCAAAAGCTGGACGCCTGGCTCCAAGGCTATAGAGAAGTCACCGAAAAGAAAGCCAGCGCCAAGGCTGCACGTACCAAAATGGATATGCTCGTAAGCCGCGTGGATGGGAGCTTTGACGGGCTAACAGGGAGAACCGTGATCCGTTTGGAAGATGGGACGGCATGGAGGCAGGCAAATGCTGATGACCGGTTTCGACCAAAAGTAACCGATCATCCCGCAGCCGCGGTTATTCACGGTATCTTTGGATATAAAATGCAAATCGAAGGGACTCAAGAGTTCTACGTCGATCCGGTCCGCTAGTCACAACGATTTCTACATCGTCAGAATAGGGTCTCTAATAGACGCAAGGCCTGATTATCCAAACTTTTAAAGACGTTATTATAGTCCATATGCAAAAAGTATGGAGGCCGATCCCACCCCTCAAAATGGAGCACTGATCGCGATCTGAGAGCCTATCCTACTACTCCAGCGGAAGTTCGATCCGCTCTTCGGGTTCTCGCGGGACAAGGTTGTTTCGTGCGATAATACGCGCGCACGTATTCCACCGCAGGATTGCGTCGTCGTGGCCGGGCGGACGGATGGATTCGGCTTTGTCGAACCAAGTCATTGCCTCCCGCAAAAGATCGTAAGCTTGAAACCGGCAATCGGGCGTGTTTTGACGCAGTTTCATCTTCGCGCGACGTTCGGCCACAATTCCCGAGTAATACGCGTGGTCGTACGCAGATTTCATCCGCGACAATAACTCCTTGGTTTGCGTATCGCTGACGCCGTAACCCTTTTCGAAGCGATCGGTCAATGCGAGCAGGAGCATAATGATTGCTCCCTGATTTTCGGGATCAACGTGAAGAATATCGAGGCAAATACTCTCGGCTTCGCCAGGTTCATTGAGCAAGCGGTAACGTTCGGCTTTTTCGAGCGCCGCCGGGATTGCATCTTTGTGGAGCGATTTCAGGTCGGACATGGCGATACCGTTGAAGTATTAAACCGTTGAAACGCTGAATCGGCCCGCATCCATGGATCTTCGCTCCGACGCTTCAACGCTTCAACCCTTCAACGATTTAAGACTTTCTTAAGTCTATTCCAGATCCAGCCGAACGGATCGTAAAAGTCGTCTACGACGCGTTCTTTCAGCGGAATTATTCCGTTATCGGTGATTTGAATGCTCTCGGGGCAAACCTTGGTGCAACATTTCGTGATGTTGCAATAGCCGATCCCCTGCGTGTTTCGCAGTTCCTCAATGCGGTCTTCGGTATCGAGCGGATGCATCTCCAGCGCAGCGACGTGAATCAAAAACCGCGGTCCAATGAATTTCTCGTGCATTTGGTGATCGCGCAGCACGTGGCAAACGTCCTGGCAAAGAAAGCACTCAATACATTTGCGGAATTCCTGCACACGATCGATGTCCTCCTGCTGCATCCGCCATGTGCCGTCCGGCGCGTCGGGAGGACGCGGTTTGAATGGCTTGATTTTTTTCTTTACGCGAAAATTCCACGAGACGTCCGTGACCAAATCTTTCAAGACAGAAAACGCTTTTATCGGTTCGACTGTCACTGGTTTTTCCAGCGGCAGGTCGCTCAATCGTGTCATACACATCAGTTTTGGCAATCCGTTGACTTCCGCCGAGCACGAGCCGCACTTGCCAGCCTTGCAATTCCATCGGCATGCGAGATCCGGCGCCTGCGTGCGCTGAATATCATGAATTGCATCAAGCACGACCATGCCTTCGGCAATCTCCGTCGTGTAATCGCGAAATTCGCCGCCTTTGGCATCACCTCGCCAGATTTTGAAAGTGGCGTTCATCGATTCTCTTCAATAATCTGCTTCAGATAATCCGGCATTTCCGGCAGCGGATCCAAACGAACCTGCATCGAGCCGTCCGCGGCTTTCGCGATCATCGTGTTCACTTGTGCAAATTGCTCGTTCTTGTCGGGGTAATCGTCGCGAAATTGAGCGCCGCGACTTTCCTTTCTTTCCAGAGCTGCGCGCGTGATCGCTTCCGAAACTGTCAGCAGATTTTTTAAGTCGAGCGCGGTGTGCCAACCCGGATTATATTCCCGATTGCCGCTGACTGCGACGTTTTCAGCCCGCTTCTTGAAGGTGTTGATTTTCCCTAAAGCCTGGCGCATTTCGTTTTCGTTACGCACGATCCCAACCAGGTCCTGCATGGTGTCCTGCAGGTCCTTTTGTACCTGATAGGGGCTTTCGCCGTTGCTTCGGCTAAATGGAGCAAGAGCTTCGCGCGCGACGCGTTCGATTTGTTCCGCCTGTGGCGGATCGATCATGCCTAACGAGTTCTCCTTCGCGAATTTCGCAGCGAATTCGCCGGCGCGTTTTCCAAAGACCAAAAGATCGGAGAGCGAATTGCCACCCAGGCGGTTCGCGCCGTTAATTCCCGCAGCGCATTCTCCCGCAGCAAACAACCCCGCTACACGCGACATCTGGGTATCGGGATCAACCTGCACGCCGCCCATGATGTAATGTGTCGTTGGACCGACTTCCATGGGTTCCTCGGTAATATCGATGTCCGCGAGTTGTTTGAACTGGTGATGCATGCTCGGCAGCTTGCGCTTGATATGTTCGGCCGCGTTCGGGAGCCTTTGTTTGATCCAGGAAATGTCGAGATAAACGCCGCCATGTGGGCTTCCCCTGCCCTCCTTGATCTCGCGCACGATACAGCGTGAGACATGATCCCGGGTCAGTAGCTCTGGGGGACGCCGCGCATCTTTGCTGCCCTGGGTGTAACGCCAGCCTTCCTCTTCGTTGTCTGCGGTGTGAGCGCGATAGTTTTCCGGAATCGCATCGAACATAAAACGCCGACCATCTTTATTTTTCAGGACCCCGCCTTCGCCGCGCACGCCTTCGGTCACCAAAATTCCGATCACACTCGGCGGCCAGACCATTCCTGTGGGATGAAATTGGATGAACTCCATGTCGACCAGATCTGCGCCTGCGTAATAAGCGAGTGTGTGGCCGTCGCCAGTGTATTCCCAACTGTTGCTGGTAATTCTGTAAGCGCGTCCAATTCCGCCAGTCGCCAGCACCACTGCCTTGGCACGAAAAATCTTGAAGCGTCCGCGTTCGCGTTCGTAACCAAATGCTCCGACCACGCGGTCGCCATTTTTCAGGAGCGACAGAATGGTGTGCTCCATGTAGACATCGATACCCTGATGCACCCCGTGGTCCTGCAGCGTGCGAATCATTTCCAGCCCAGTGCGATCACCCACATGCGCGAGACGCGGATATTTGTGCCCTCCGAAATGCCTCTGCAGAATTCGTCCGTCTTTAGTGCGATCGAATACGGCGCCCCACGCTTCTAGCTCTCGGACACGGTCGGGCGCTTCTTTGGCGTGCAACTCCGCCATTCGCCACTGATTCACGTATTGTCCGCCGCGCATTGTATCAGCGAAATGCACTTTCCAGTTATCTCGCTCATCGACATTCGCGAGTGCAGCGGCAATCCCGCCCTCGGCCATTACGGTGTGCGCCTTACCTAACAAGGATTTGCAAACAAGTCCGATGCGCGCGCCTGCCGCCGACGCTTCAATCGCCGCGCGAAGGCCCGCGCCGCCAGCTCCGATCACCAGGACATCGTGTTCGAACGTTTCGTAATCGGGCATCGGTTAGTTGAACCGTTAAACAGTTAAAGAGTTGGAGCGTATGTCTTGGAAAGCCCACTCCGCTTCAACGCATCTCGCTTCATCGCTTAAACGATTAAACGATTCTGAAGTCGTGCCAAACACCCATCGCGCACAGGCGCACGTAAAGATCGGCAAAGGCAACCCAGAAAAGGCTGAGCCACGCCCACATCATGTGGCGGCGATTAAAACAGCTCACGCACGTATAGGCGCGATAGCATGCGGGCGCTCTTGAAAATTGATCCAAAAGACCGCCCACCAGATGCCGAAGCGAATGACAACCAAAAGTATACCCCGCGAGCAGCACGACGTTGATCGCTAACACGATCGTGCCTATCCCAATTCCAAATCCGTCCGGAAACCACAGCGCTTTCCACACATCGTAGACTAGAACCAGAAGGAACAAGAACGCGAGGTAAAGGAAATAACGATGAACGTTTTGCATGATCAGCGGAAACGAACGCTCGCCCCAGTAGCTTTTGCGCGGCTCGCCGACCGTGCACGCCGGCGGATCAGCCCAGAATGACTTATAGTACGCGCCACGGTAGTAGTAGCAGGTCAGCCGAAACCCACCCGGGGCCCAAAGAACGAGGAGTGCAGGAGAAAAGATTAGCCAGACTGGCCACCAGCTGGGTTTCGGTCCAAACCAGCTGTGCGGCGAACCTCCAAAAATTTCCGGCGAATAAAGTGGCGAGATATAATTACCAAAAAAATAATTCCGCCCCTGAAAAGCGGCCCATGTCGAATAGACGACGAAAGCCGATAAGCCGATAAACACAAGTAGCGGCTGTGTCCACCAAACGTCAGCCCTCGTGGTTTCGCCGAACGAACGGCGCGGCAGTGTTGCTATCCCACTCATTTGCCGTCTGCTCCGTCCACCGGCAACTTCGCCTTTTTCCATGCCTCCCAACTGCCAGGGACATTCCAAAGATCGGTAAATCCTTGCGGTTTCAGAATGCTGGTAGCGATGCTCGCGCGATAGCCGCTGCCGCAGTAAACGGCTGTCGGCTTGCTGCGATCGAGTTCCCTCATTCGTTTGCCGAGTTCCGGCACAAAAATGTGATGTGCACCGGGAACGCGCCCCTTCTTCCATTCGCCGGGTGAACGCACATCCACAATCTGCAGTGAAGCCTTCCGGTCGTTCAGTTCGTGGACGCTCATCTGTCCGATTCGTTCCAGCGGGAATCCCGCCGCGTCCCATGCTTTCATTCCACCGATGAGATATCCGGCGAATTTTGTATAACCGGTACGGACGAAAAGCCGCACGATTCTCTCGAGATCGTCATCGCTTTCGATTACGAGAAGGATCGGCTTTTCAGGATCGAGCATCCAACCCGCCCAAATGGAGAGAATTGGTGTGCCGCCGATGTTCAACGCGCCAGAGATGTGACCGCCCCCAAAGGCAAGCATCGTGCGCACATCGACGAGAACACCCGTCTTCTTACCGATTGCTTCCTTGAATGCCTTGGGCGGAAGACCGGGAACGCGTGGAAGGTTTCCAAGCACTTTTGGTCCCTCCGCATTCACTCTTTTCATTAGCGGATAATAATGCGGAACCGGTGGTGCGCTGTTGATCGCAAACTCTGTGAAACTTTTCGCGTCAGTGAATTGCAAAAACTTATTAAATTTTCGCTCGTAACCGATTGTGCTGCTCAATCGTGCTCCGATGTCGGCGCCGCAGGGCGAACCGGCGCCGTGATTGGGATAGATCATCACGTGATCGGGCATTTTCAAATAGAAGTCGTGCAAGGTATGGAATTGTTGCTCTGCGAGCTGCTTTGTATGTTTTTCGCCTAACAAATCCGGACGACCAGCTGATGAAACGAAAAGCGAATCGCCGGTGAGCACTGCCCAGGGCTCGTCCGGATGATCTGTTTCGGACAGTAAATAAGACATGTGTTCCGGCGTATGTCCCGGAGTATGCCGGGCCGTGACGAGCACTTCGCCAAATGCGAAACGATCGCCGTCTTTTATTTTTTCAGGTGCAAAACCGTACTCTGCGCCGCCTTCGCCGCTGGCATAAATCTTCGCGGATTCAAGACGCGCGCACAGCTCCCGCGAACCGCTGACCAGGTCGGCATGAATGTGTGTCTCGAAAATATGCGTGATGGCAAGCCCCGCTTCCCGCGCCATCTCAACATAAATCTCAACATCCGCCCTCGGATCGAAAATCGCCCCGACTCCTTCGTCGTCGTCACCAAGCAAGTAGGAAAGCTCGGCGATGCCTTCGGTCTGAATTGTTTTAAAAACGAGTGACATGATCAGACTTTAGGGCAAAGGAAAGGCGAACTTCAACAATATCGGCATCTATTCCGAACCGT
>JBEDUS010000320.1:0-6155 GCA_040414975.1 Candidatus Udaeobacter sp. | reverse complement strand
TTCCCTGTTTCACCTTTGTGGCAAACTGGATTAGATAGGAATTTTGCCGTCTCACTTGCCGTTATGCTTTTCTTTGGCGTTTCTACGCCATTTACATTTGTCCGGCTCGCCCATGCCCGTGCAAATGCCTAACCAATCGATGAAGCCAACGGCCCCATCTCGAAACAACTTCAGTGTGTCTGCCATCACACCCTGCCGTGGCTTATCTCTCTGTCATTAGCTGACACATGGCAATGTGGCGATGGAACCCGAGCAGTAGGAAGTGGGACATTCCATACACGCCTGCTGCCCGCAATTATCCGCAGTTGTCAGCGAATCTCGAAGCACAGCTTCATGCCATCGAACCGACGCACGACGGCATGATGGAGTATTTTCCGTGCATGGTGCTGCTTGCTGATGGTAAGCAACACGATTGCGTCTACATCGCAGAGGCTCAGCCATACATCCGCATCTGGGGAGTGTGGCTAGATGACGATCAGGGAAGGAAAGCTATCCCCATTGAAGAAGTCGCGCAGATTCAGCCTAGTCCCACCCGGCTCCCTGTCAGATTTGCGCGAGAAATGTATGCAGTTGGCGAGTCCGGCATGGGCGGGTGCATTTTCACCCTCTGCTTTACCGATGGGACACGCTAGCCATACTGCACCGGAAACCTAATTGATTTTCCTGAACTACCTGCTGGCAAGTCTGTTCGTGATGTCGTCGCGCTCACACCAAATGAAGGCAAGGTTGAGCACAGCTTGAGCACGCGGCCATACTATTGGTGTTTTGTTCGGCGCTAGGCGAAAGCAGAGTGTTATGCAACGCCTTGTGAATGCATTGCGTTTCAGCTTACCAGCCGATGAAGCCAACGGCACCTGATGAAATGAACGCGAGCAACCTTGCCGCGACCCCCTGCTGTGGCTTTATCTCTTTCCCGTTAGATCTATGAGACGCGCGGTGATTTCGATGATGCTGGTCCTCAGTGGGTGTGTGACGCCTCCAACGCAAATCACTGGTCGCTATGCAAGTCGACTATCCGATTCTGGTTTTGAGCAGATCAGGCGTCTCGTAGCTAATGATCCTAAGCTGGATCATCGGGTCGCCCAAATCGACGTGGTCGCGCCGGATAGAGCTCGGGTGAAGGTCGGCGGGATCCAGTTCCAAGGCTGGGGGTGGGAGATCATCACGGTAATCAAGCATCGTGGGAGCTGGACGCGTGATTACACTGTGCCAGCCGAGGCCGAAGCTGAGAGGATTATCATCACTTATTGACATGCTTAGATCTAGCCAACCGATGAAGCCAACGGCGCCCGACTTGTTTATGCGCTTTTGCGTAGTTCAACCTTCATCGCGCAGCCGGCTGGGTCCTCAGCGGCTGTGCAACGGATATTCCACAGTGGCTGTGCACGGCGCGTGGCCAGAATTTAGCACACCGATTTTCTATAAAATCAGGGGGATCGTTTTTTTTATAAAATAGCCCTTCTAAGAAAACTGACCACGCGCGGGGATCGACGCGTCGCGCCCGTGGTGGGGGGTGCCGGGTGGCCCCAATCCCGTGGTGGGGTTCGAGCGAAAAAGGAGGGCCGATGTCAAGACCGCTCGCGAAGAGCCAGATCCGATAACATCAGACAAGGCTCACAATATTTAATCATTAAGGACTTATCCTGAACGACTTACGCAGATTCAAGCGATTTTCGGCCATTTTCAGACCCCCCATAGGCAACGCCTATTGATTCACCATCGGCAGAACCTATCGACGCAACGCTACTTCTCACGCTCCTTGCGTAGTTCCAGCTTCCCCAGGCTGCGCCGCTCGATCCGGCCCGCGATCCGGCGCGCGCGCGCGCTCCCGACAAATTCGTTCCCACGCGCCGTTCAGCTCGCTGTGCATCACGCCAGAAGCTTACGTTGGGGTGGGGAGTTATTGGTGATCAAGTATTGCATTTTAGCGGCGAGCGAAGCGGATTTGGCTAGAGCGTGCCCAAAGCTAGTTAATTTGAAGCGCAGCCTTTAGCGCTGTCCAAAGCGAATATGCGAGCTAAAACGCAAGCGGCTAAGTTTTTCAGATAGTCCGCACGATGCTGTGATCGCTTTTACAATGAAGCGGCCGACACGCGATTGGAGATGAGTCCTATCGCTTGAAACCTTGAAACCCAGTGGGCTACGCCAGGTTTCGAAGCCAAGCCAGAGGAACGCGCTGTAGTCCGCTGTCTATGATGCGCATTACAGCGAGGTCATCGTCCACGGCGCGCAGTTCCAGCCCCTCAATCAGCTGCTCGCCCATCACGCCGGCGAACCCGATCGCGAAAAGAATGCCGACTTCGACCTGTCGGCCCGCGATTTCCAGCAGGCAGTGGACTTCGTTCAACGGCGTCTCAGTGAAGCAGACAGCGTTAAAGAATTTCTTTTTTTCCTCTAGCGACATCCGTGTCGTCGGGCCGCCAAAGCGAGCGACGCTGACCTCCGTGGATCCGGCCCGGAGCTTCTTCTGGGCAATAATTTTTTTAAGCGCTTCCGAGGCGGTGTTCTCATCGGTGTTTCTAGTGAGGTGCACCAAGAACGGCGAGATGTCCTCCCGGAAGTTGAGAATGTCGTCGATGTTCCGCATTTGCGCGCAAGACTGCTGAGTGTTCGTCTCATCGTAAAGAGCGCACAGAGTGCGGCCACCTGCGGCAACCACGACGGCTTACTGAAGCGCAGCAGAGGGACGCAAAACCGTTAGAGGGCGCTCGCGAAAAAGTTTTATTGCGTAGGCCGCGCAAAGTGTTTGCAGCGTTTTCACGGTCGTCTTCTACGGTCTGAGGATTTTTTGCTGCAAAACCGCGCAATTCTGTGCAACACGCTGTGAATGGTGAACGCCGAATCACCCAGCGTCTGCAACGGTCTGCAACGCAGTGAAACGATGTGCAATTCGTTAGGCGTAAATCCAGAGTCTCTAGTGCTACCGTTACACCACGAGGCAAAAGCAGGGGAAGCTAATGCGAATTCGCAAAATCGGAAATTCGAAATCACGTGAATTAACGCGAATCGGCCGATTATTTCCAATCGGTTCCAGCTGCGGCTATTCGTTCGCAGACAGTAGTATTTCCTCGCCTTCACGCGCGCCGTCTACCTTAAGGTCTTTTCCACTTTTACGGATTAATCGCCGCGCATCGTCGACCATGACATCGACCATTCTGTCATCGTGACCTGGATCGTGATGAAAAAGGAAGAGCCTTCGAACTTCCGCATCGAGCGCAAGTGAAACGGCGCTGGAAATCGAACCATGCCCCCATCCGACGTGGCTTTCATACTCTGCATCGGTGTATTGTGCGTCGAGAATCAGAATATCGCTGCCGTGAAGAAATTCGATGAGAGCGATTCGCTCCTCTGTCGCAGTCTTTTTCGCTTGTTCCGGACTCATTTTGTTGGCCCTTGCTGAGTGCAGAAATCGGTAGGGCTCGTGGTCTGGTACGAAAGCGATTGAGCCGGCGCTGGTGAACAAACGATAACCAGCGCAAACGCCGGGGTGATTTACAAACATGGCGCGCACTTGCACTTTGCCCGCCGAGAACTCCATCTCAGTTAACTTTTTAATGTCGACCTTGGCGGAAAGTTCGCGCATTGCGATAGGAAAAAACGGCGCCTTCATCGGTTCACCCATGATTTCGCCAAAGCTTGTATCGACGCCATCATATCCGCGTACACGGATTTCATTCTTTTTTTCATACGCCGGGGCAAAGAAAGGCAATCCCTGGATATGATCCCAATGCGCGTGCGTAATCAACAGCGAGAGCTTGATCGGTTGCGTGGAAAATTCTTTCTCCAAAGCGATTCCAAGGGGGCGAATTCCGGAACCGGCATCGAGCACGATAATTTCACCGTCCGCGCGCACCTCGACACAGGTCGTGTTGCCGCCGTAACGCAATGTGCTTGGTCCCGGTACCGAAATGGAACCGCGCGTCCCCCAAAGTTTGAGTCGTGTCGGCGATGCTGAAACGCTAGGCATGGCACGAGAGCGCCCGACTTTGCCACGCGTGAGCTGCGAAACCAAGCGTTTTCGAATCTAAACCTAAAAGAAAATCGGGATGATCAAGATCGCCAAAATATTGACGACCTTGATCATGGGATTGATCGCAGGACCAGCGGTGTCTTTGTATGGATCGCCCACTGTGTCGCCTGTTACTGCTGCGGCGTGCGCAAATGATCCCTTTCCGCCGAGATTTCCTTCTTCGATAAATTTTTTCGCGTTGTCCCATGCAGCGCCACCCGATGTCATCGCAATCGCGATAAATAATCCAGTCACGATTGTGCCAACCAGCAAGCCGCCGAGCACAACGGCGCCCAGCGGGCTAATGACAGCGACGAGTATGACTGCGACCAACGGCAGCAGCGCCGGAACAATCATCTCTCGCAACGCTGCTTTGGTCACGATGTCCACGCAAGTGCCGTATTCGGGTCGCTCCTGGCCGGTCAGGATACCCGGTTTTGCTTGCAATTGCCTGCGGACTTCGCGCACGACCGCACCAGCGGCCTTGCCTACCGCGTCCATACTAAAGGCTGTGAAAACAAACGGTAGCAATCCGCCGATGAAAAGCCCGATGATTACTTTTGGGTCGCCTAGCGAAAACTGCATGACAAACGCCTCGCCCCGACCCGTGATGTGTCCGCGCAATTCTTCGACGTACGATCCGAACAAAACCAGCGCAGCCAGCCCGGCTGACGCGATGGCATAACCTTTGGTAACGGCTTTCATGGTGTTGCCAACCGCGTCGAGTTCGTCTGTTACGGCGCGGATTTCCTTTGGCAACTGGGCCATCACCGCGATCCCGCCGGCGTTGTCAGTAATTGGGCCGAATGAATCAAGCGAGATAATTACGCCGGCCATGGACAACATCGACATCACCGCAATCGCGATTCCATAGAGACCGGCGAAATGAAAAGTGAGTAGAATCGCCAATGCAATGACGAGCACTGGGAGGGCCGTGGCATGTTCTCCAGCGGCCAATCCCGCAATAATGTTCGTGGCGTGACCGGTCTCCGATGCGTGCGCAATCTTTTGCACTGGCCGGTAGTGCGCTGACGTATAGTAATTTGTGAGCGCGACGATGACCGGCGTCATGATGAGGCCAACGAGCGAAGCAAAATAGAGCTGGGCAGGTGATCGCAACACGCCGTCGATTGTTACCCCGCCCGGGAATAGGCTTTGAGTGACAGGCCAAAATAAGATCGCGGAGATCACTGCGTTGATCATCACGGCTCCGATCAACACAGCCGCTGGTTTTCCGCGGGCAATGTTTACAAACACAACTCCACAAATCGCTCCCAGGACAGAAATTCCGCCAAGCACAAACGGATAAACAATGGCCGCCGGATTTCCGGCAAGCGTCAGTAAGCCCGCCAGAATTGCGCCCACCAAACTGACAGCGTAGGTTTCGAAAACGTCCGCTGCCATGCCGGCGCAATCGCCCACATTGTCGCCTACGTTATCAGCGATCACCGCCGGATTGCGTGGATCGTCTTCCTCAAGGCCGCTTTCGATCTTGCCTACCAAATCGGCGCCTACATCGGCGGCTTTGGTGTAAATCCCGCCACCCAACCGCGCAAAGACGCTGATGAGACTTCCGCCCAATGCGAGTCCGACCAAACTGCGTATCGCCGCGTCACTTCCAATCAGCTTCGCGGCGACTGTGTAAAAGATGGACACGGAAAGCAAGGCCAGTCCGACCACGAGCAGACCGGTAACCGAGCCCCCGTTGAAGCCCATCCGTAACGCATTAAGGCGCCCGATACTCGCGGCCTGTGCTGTGCGCACATTTGCCAGTACAGCTACGCGCATCCCGATGAAGCCAGCCGCCAGCGAACAGAAAGCGCCGATAACGAAGCCGATTGCGGTCGGGTGATCTTTGAAAAAGAAAAGCAAAAGAAAGATGACTACCGCGATCACGCTGATCGTCTTGACTTGCCGATTCAAATAGGCCTTAGCGCCTTCCTGAACGGCCGCAGAGATCTCTCGCATCCGTTCAGTTCCCGACGGCGAACGCATGACCGCCGCAATCAAAAAGAGCGCGAACGCAAGTCCAATCGCGGCGCACACCATTGAGAGTGGCACGCCTGAATTGAGAATCGTTAGGCCAAGTAAAATGCTCATGAACCTTCGGGGGTGAAAGTTGGGGACTTTAGTGGGTTTTCACGTG
>JBEDUS010000319.1:0-6082 GCA_040414975.1 Candidatus Udaeobacter sp. | reverse complement strand
CTACGACAGAAAGGTTTTCGAGTTACGGTTGTGCCAGCAAGCACAACTGCTGAAGAAGTGCTCGCGCTAAATCCGGATGGCGTTTTTCTCTCCAATGGCCCGGGCGATCCCGCAGCTCTCCCGTATGCGCACAAGGCAACGCGCGATTTGATGGGCAAGAAACCTATCTTCGGAATTTGCCTCGGCCATCAGATTCTTGGATTTGCGTACGGCGGATCGACGTACAAACTGAAATTTGGGCATCACGGCGCGAACCAGCCGGTAAAAGATTTGAGCAGCGGTAAGGTGGCGATCACCGCGCAAAATCACGGGTTCGCCGTAGATCCGGAGTCGCTGCCGTCCAACGTCGAAGTCACCCACATAAATTTGAACGACGGCACCGTGGAGGGAATGCGGCACAGGGAGCTACCGATTTTCAGTGTGCAATATCATCCCGAAGCCGCGCCGGGCCCGCATGACGCGTCGTACTTCTTCGATCAGTTCGCAGATTTGATCGAGAAAAAAAGCTAGGCGCGCTTGCTGAGCGCGCCAATCCGAACGTTTCCTTGCTTCGTTAGCGGCGTTGACCTGCGCGACAACAAGCCGACATTTAGTTCATGTTTAACTCAACAAATAACAAACCTACTGTCTTGAAAGTTGCAGTGACAGCGACTTTCATGGCAGCTCTGGCGTGCGCGCCGCTGGCGATCGCGCAGGAACAGCAACAAGGCAGCGACACCGCCGCGTCCAAGGAAGTGACCGGCGAAGTGGTCGATATGATGTGCTACCTCGATCACAATGCCGTTGGCGAAAAACATGGTCAGTCGTGCGGAGCCAAGTGCATAAAGAACGGTGGACCCGTCGGTATCGTAAGCGACGGTAAAGCCTTTCTGGTCGTCGGCGAACACAAGCCCATCAACGATCAACTCGCCGAATACTGCGGTAAAAACATCACCGTAAAAGGCAAGCTCGCCGAACGTGGCGGCGTCGCCATGATCGAGAACGCCGAGATCGTTAAGAAATAGCCACGCAATAGCGGCGTCATCCCCAGCAAAGTCGAGGAATTCCCGTGGAGTACGCAATAGTAACTCTGCGGGACCCTTTCGACTCAGCTCCGCCCAGGATGACAAATTGCGCGATGCTCAACAACGGGTTGCGTCTCGTTTGCGAGCTCACTTGTAGTACGGTCGTAATGAAGGCCGTAGCTTTCCGACCTTAAGAGCTGTCTCAACTTGCAAGTCGGAAACCGACGTCTCCGCGAACCGGCCAGCGTTCGGAGTCGCCGTGGCGAATTTGTGGATCTTGCCAGCCTCCAGCGCCGCGATTGGCAATCCATCCAGGAATAAAACCCGATTTGCAGTGAGCGCCGTAATTCGCGGCCCTGGAGTGACGATGCCTTGCAAATTCAGGGGATCTGCCGCGCTCAGAGCGATCAGCTCATTGCTTCGCGACGCCTTGCGAACGGAACGCAACAGACCGATGGCCTCGGGCAGGCCAAATTGTTCGCCGCTGATTCCTCCCACAAAATAGCCCCCGCGAATCTCGCCGCGGGCTTCCCAGCGGCGGTAAATTCGCCCCAACTCGTACCACGTAACTGGGAAACTCTCGCGTTCGAGCAAACGGCGAAACACCACGCCATACCGTTGCAGCAACACGCGCGCAAATTTTTCGATGGCCGCGTCTCGCGCGGAACTTTCCGCTCCATTTCCCAACGGCGGCGTGGCGGCGTTCGTTCTTAGCAGCGACCAACGTCCTGCAAACTCGATACTGGCAAGATTTGTTTTACGCCGGCGTTTGCTGATGTTCCGTCCAAACGTGGGACGTTTACTTGACGGCACCAGAAGAGCTCGCAATCCATCGAAACTATCCGAAGTCACCACGCCGAGTGCCGCAAGTTGCGACAAAGCTTCTTCAACTTGAGAAGGCAGCAGGCCGCTGCGGCGGAGGAGTTCGGTAAAGAAAAGCGCCCCGCCATCCGCGAGCGTTTCGAACAGAGTCCGGCCGGCGCCGGAAAGTTCCATCGATGAATTAGGATGGGGCAGGACCAACCAATGCCGGAGGTTCTCGCGTTGATAAAGAGCGATGGGGCTTGTTCGCAACGGCGCGGTCGCGCGCGTGTTTGGATTTTGCGGCGCGCTCAGACGTCCCCAACCAATCCGGCCGGAAAAACAAAGGCGATCGAGCCATTCAGGATCGTAGTCCCCGACACGAGCGGCGAGGACCGCGGATTCCCACGCAGCCAACGGGAGCTCGCAGCCGTCGAGTTGTTCCAGAACCGATTGCAATCCTTCCAGGCCTTCGACTTGATGTTCCCGATCAGCGCGTTGCCACGCGAAGAGAAAGCGATAAAAATCCTGTGGTGAAACAGGCTGAATCTCAGCGCGCAACCGATCGATCGTGAGCCGATGAATTCGCGCCAACAATCGCCGATCGCACCACTCCTGGCCAGTTGCGTGCGAGCGAAACTTGCCACGCAAAACGAACCCTTCCCCTTCGAGCGCCAGTAGCGCCACCTCGATGTCCGATCGCTGCAAAAACAGTACATCTGACAACTCACCAACACTGATTGGCCCGCAAACTTCCATTCGACCGCGAATTACTTCGCGAATGGCGTTTGCGCGTTCCCAGTTTTGTCCACACACTGAGTCGGGGACAGTCAGTTCAGGTTCAACACGCGCATCGGGGTAAATCGCTTGAATCATCGAAAGCCGTTCCGCAGCAATCCAAAATGTGTTAGTCGCATC
This sequence comes from Candidatus Udaeobacter sp., assembly GCA_040414975.1. Lineage (GTDB taxonomy): Bacteria > Verrucomicrobiota > Verrucomicrobiia > Chthoniobacterales > UBA10450 > Udaeobacter. The sequence continues at coordinate 3,359 of JBEDUS010000319.1, read as the reverse complement.
ACCCTTTTGGAGTGCGCCGTTGCTGTGGCGCTTTTCGAGCGTTTCATCGCCGGGTGAAAGCGGCGCAGCAGCGCCGCACTCCAAGATCTCGCGGTTCTCCTCCTCTTGGACAGAAAGAATCAGACATGTCGCTCGGTTTTCAGATTCGAGTAACGACAAAAACTGTTCCGCACTTCCGGTGTCCAATGTTCGTTGCACTTCTTCCGGCGTCATGACGCCCAGCAACATCAATGCGTCATGCAACTCATCCGCATTCGTCGCTTCGGGCCATGCTTCCTTTCGCACCTTCTCAATCGCCGCTGCGTCGAGAATTCCCAAACCATCGCTGCTCCCGCGACCGCGGGACTCGCAGGCGCGACGCGTGTACACCGCCTGGGTGCGGCGTTCTTCTAACGGCGCATTATCCAGGAACGCGTATGGCCGAGCGTTGAGAATCTCAGACGCTAGCGGCGAGGGCTCCGGCAAATCACGCGCGATACAGCGGATCCGACCATTTTCGATCTGGCGCAACACTTCTTCCAGACCGTCGATGTCCATCGCCTCAGTCAAACAATCGTTGATGGTCTGCTTCACCAACGGATGATCCGGAATTTCGCGATCACCCACGATATGTTCCAGACAAGCAAGCTGATCTGGAAAGACTGCCGCTAAAAGATTTTCCGATTCCATACGCTGCAGCGGAGCGGCGATTTTTGCGCCGCCACGAAACCGAGGCACTGCGAGTGAACGCGTCGCGTTCCAGCGCCACCGGATGGTGAACATCGGCGCGTCGAGCAAAGCTTGAACGAGCAAGTCGCGAACCGTTTTGGAATTCAGATAACGAAAAACTTCTTCGAGCGGAAACGAATGTTGTGTCCCGAGCGAAATTACAATCGCGTCGTCCGTGGCTGCCGCTTGAAGCTCGAAATTGAACGAGCGGCAAAAACGCTTTCGCAGAGCCAGACCCCAGGCGCGATTGATCCGATTGCCAAACGGTGAGTGAAGCACAAGTTGCATCCCGCCCGATTCATCGAAGAAACGTTCCATCACCAGGGTTTGCTGCGAGGGAATTGCGCCGAGCAACCTGTAAGCGCCGGCGAAATAGTCGCTCAACTGTTCAGCCGCAGCGGCCGGTAACTGCATTTCCTGAACGAGCCACTCACTGGGGTTTTCTCCGCCAGCGAATCTATTTTCCAGCTCCTTCCGCAAATCGGACACAGCCTGCGACAACTCTGCTGTGCGCGCCGGAGCCTCACCCAGCCAGAACGGAATTCCCGGCGGCTGACCTTTTGCATCCTCGACACGGACGACGCCCGAGTTGATTCGCAGAATTCGCCACGAGGCATTGCCAAGCCGAAAAATATCGCCGGCCAAACTTTCGACCGCAAAATCCTCGTTCACTGTGCCAACGAACATTTCCGACGGATCGAGAATCACGCGATAATCGGCGTTGTCGGGAATTGCGCCGCCGGACGTAAGAGCAACGAGTCGCGCGCCCCGCCGCCCACGCAAACGATGATTCACTGCATCGTGATGAATCAACGCCGAGCGGCGGCCGCGCTTGGTGCTGAAACCTTCGGCGAGCATTTCGACTACGCTGTCGAATTCTTCGCGAGTAAGATTGCGATAAGGCCAGGACGAACGGACAAGGTCGAAGAACGCACCTTCATCCCAGCCATCATCCCCGGCGGACTGGAGACCGCCGTTCCTTGGGACTGACGCCGCGGCGACAATTTGCTGGGCCAGTACATCCAGCGGCTTTTCAGGAATGCTCAAGCGATCAAGCTCGCCACGACTGACACAACGGAGTAATACGGCGCATTCGACCAGTTCATCGCGGCTCAATGGGAAGATACGACCCTTCGGCAAACCACCGCGCTTATGCTCGGCGCGCCCGACGCGCTGCAGCAGGCTGGCGATGGACCGCGTCGTTCCGAGCTGGCAAACGAGATCCACCGAGCCGATATCGATGCCCAACTCCAGCGAAGCCGTCGCGACTAGCGCTTTCAGTTCGCCTCGCTTCAATCGATCTTCCGCATCCAAACGGAGTTTTGCAGAAAGACTTCCATGATGTGACGTCACTGCGTCTGAACCGAGCAGCTCACTTAGATGATGCGTCACTCGCTCGGCCATCCGGCGTGTGTTCACGAAAACCAAGGTTGTCCGGTGCGCCTGAATCAAGTCAGCGAGCCGACCATAGATTTCCTCCCATACTTCATTCGACATCACCGCCTCAAGCGATGACGTCGGAAGTTCGATTGCCAGATCCAATTCTCGGCGATGCCCAATGTCGATGATCTCGCAATCTGGATTGCCGGCTTTGTCCATGCCGCACGTGCCGACCAGAAAACGCGCAATTTCTTCGATCGGTTTCTGCGTTGCGGACAAGCCCACTCGCTGAGGCGATCGGCCCGAGGCGGATCTCGTTAACGCGGCTAAACGCTCTACGCTCAGGGCGAGATGCGAGCCTCGTCGGTCGTCCACCACAGCGTGAATCTCGTCCATGATGAGCGTTCGGACCGTGCGCAACATGTCGCGACCTGATTCGGATGTGAGGAGCAGATACAGAGATTCAGGCGTAGTAACAAGAATGTGCGGTGGCTTTTTGATCAGTGCCTGACGTTGCGCGGCAGTCGTGTCGCCGGTGCGAACTTCGGCGCGCACATCGATGTCGTGGCCTTCGGCTTCACGCAGCAATGCGCGAATTCCAGCGAGTGGCTCTTGCAAATTTTTGCGGATGTCGTTGCTCAAGGCTTTCAGCGGCGAGACGTAAACGACCCGTGTTTCGTCAGGCAAATCAGTGCGGGCCCCTTCGCGAAAAAGCATGTCCAACGAAGCAAGAAACGCCGCGAGCGTCTTGCCGGAACCCGTCGGCGCAGAAATCAATACGTGCCGACCCGATTGGATTGCCGGCCAGCCACGCAGTTGCGGTTCAGTCGGCGATCCGAAAGTCTGCTCGAACCACTGTGTTATGGCAGGTTGAAATCGAAAGGACTGCATAAGGCAAACCGCGAGACGCAGAACACTCAATTTAAACAATGGCACAACAAAGGAAAGCTGCGGCGCAACTGTGGCCGCGTCTCTCTGAGACGCGCATGACGCGCGTTTCCCAAACGTCCCGGCGTCACGCTTCGCACAGCGAAGCGGCTGCAAATGTCCAGTGACGACTACGCTTGTGCTCTTAGCGCGATCACTTCACGAAACATTCGCAGGCTGTCCTTGAAAAATTGAACTTTGCTCCCCTCGGCGTGATTCCAGCGCACCGGAATTTCGCGGATTCGTAATCCACCGTGCTGTGCGAGGTAGAGCAGTTCGACATCGAAAGCGAAGCCATCTATGCGGGCGGCCTCAAGAATCGGGCGACAAACATCGAGGCGAAA
>JBEDUS010000318.1:0-14416 GCA_040414975.1 Candidatus Udaeobacter sp. | reverse complement strand
TTCCACCAGCTCCGCCTCGGCGAATTGTTTCTTCTCGCGCACGATCTCAGCAGAAACAAGTTCGCGCTCGATCGTGTACGGGACGAAAATGGCTTTTCCCTGGTCGCGTCCAACCCCTTTCCCGCCAAAGGCAATGTCCTCGATTCTCAAATCGACAACGCGCATGTAACGATCTCAACGTCCAACGCACAACGCTCAACGTCCAACCCTCAATGCAACCGAGGATTTGGAAGTGACGGTGACCAGGAAAACGAAGATGAGTTCGAGAGCGAGGTTTTGGAGTTAATTACTCACCTGCGATCGCGGTGACCTACGAGAGGATATGCACAGCAGCCACTCAAGTCATCCGAACAACAGGGCCAGGTTCGACTAAGGCAAACGCTAGTTGAAATCCTGGTGCGTATCGCGCACGTAGGGGTATTTCGACTCGTTACCGACCTCAGGCGGAAATTCCGCGTAGCCGGCATGAATGTAAGGAATGTCGGGCGGCAGCAATGGGTAATAGCTTTGGTGCCATATTGGAAAGGGAAAGGTCAAAATCTCAATAAGACCAGCCACATGGCGCGCGTCCGCGCCAAACGCCATAACCAGCCCCGGCGGAATTACCTTCCGTTTGGTTGACTTGGTTAACCGTCACAAAGAAATCAGTTGGAGCGAAGACAAAATTCGATAAACCGCGACCGAGCTTGCGTGTCGGCCCGTAGTCATTCACAGGCGGATCCTGTATATCGCCCAAAGCCGTTCCCACTAGTCCGATCATGAAGGAAATGACAATAAGCTTTTTCATTGTTGTTCGACCCTCAGTTAACCAAATCCTCAAAAGCGAAAGCAACACTTATTTTCGGTTTTCGGCCGCGCCGTCGCTTTTCGTTTTAGGCATCGAAACCGCGATGGTGACGGCGAGAATGAGAACAATGACTCCCAGTGAAAGACTCCTCGGCAGTGGCAAATAGTCAGCCGCAATCATTTTAATACCAACGAAGCCCAGTACGAAGGCAAGGCCAGTTCGTAGATAAACGAAACGGTCCATCAAGCCTGCGAGCAGGAAGTAAAGCGACCGTAAACCAAGAATCGCGCAAATGTTGGACGTGTAAGCAATAAATGGATCGCGCGTGATAGCGAAAACGGCTGGAATCGAATCGACGGCGAAAAGCAGATCCGTCAGCTCTATCACGATCATCGTCAGGGCCAGCGGGGTCAACATCCAGCGGCCATCCACACGCACCTTAAAGTGTTCGTTATGAAATTCGCGGGTAATGGGAAAGACCCGGCGGCACACACGGATTATCCAACTCTCGGCAAAATCGTGGGGCGGATGTTTCCGAAACAACATTCGTATCGCCGTGACTAGGATGAACAGGCCAAACAAATAAAGGACGAAATGAAATCGCTGCACCAATGCAATGCCGCAGATAATCATGATTCCACGCATGATCAGCGCGCCCAGGACTCCCCATACCAGGACGCGATGCTGCGCTTTTGGTGGAACGCGGAAATGCGCAAAAATCAATACAAACAAGAAAATGTTGTCGGCACTCAGTGAGTACTCGACCAGGTAAGCTGTCAGAAAATCCAGCCCGTGATGTGGTCCCTTGAAGCGCCACACCACAGCGTTAAATCCAAGTGATACGAGTACCCATAGCACGCTGCGCCGCGCGGCCGCTGTCATGCTTAATTCGCGGCCGCGTTGGTGAAACGTGAAGAGGTCGATCCCCATCGCGACGAATACGCCAATGTGAAAGGCGATCCAAAACCAGATACTCGTCGTCACGGCGGTGAGATTTTCACGCAGCAGGGCGCACGGCAATCGCAAATTGCGCGCCTGACCTATGCGACTTATAGGTCACAGCGGACGCATTAACCTCGTCGATGGATACCGAACTAGAAAAACTGGTCGAAGCCGGCAAGCTGACTACCCGGGCCGCGCAGCAACTCGAGAAATTAAAGCCGGGCACATTTTGTTTGCATAAAAGCTGGGGATTCGGACGCGTGAGAGAATGGAACCTGCTCCTCAACCAGATTGTAATCGATTTTGCAGGTAAAAAGTCGCATCCAATGCAGGCCCAGTATGCGGCAGAGAACCTCACCCCACTAGCCCCGGAACACTTCCTCGCGCGTAAAGCGACTGACCTTGCGTTTATCAAAAATTTGGCAAAAGAAAATCCGGCTACCCTGGTGCGAAATATTCTTGAAAGTTTGGGCGGTAAAGCCACATCGCAACAGATCAGTGAATGGCTGGTTGGCGATGTTTTCACCGAGGCGGAATGGAAACGCTGGTGGGAATCAACGAAGAAAGTTCTCAAGACAAGCGGTGCTTTCTCCGTCCCTGCAAAAAAGGCTGATCCAGTTCAGATTCGCGGCGAAGGAGTATCGCACGCTGACGAACTGCTCGAGGCCTTCGGCAAGGCGCGACAACCCAAACAGCAAATCGCAGCGCTTGAGCAAATCATCAAATCGTATCCGCAATTCAAGGATCAGCAGCTTCAGCCGATCATCGCTACGATCGAGAACATGACCGTGCGGAACCAGAAAATGCATCCTGAGTTTGCGTTTGAACTAATCATCGCGCGCGACGACCTGCTGGGGCGGCTCCCATCGCTGCATTCGACCCATATCGGTTTGACTCTTTCAAAACTGATTCTCGAAGATGAGGAGCGCCTTATTTCGATTCTGCCGAAATTACCGGCAGCAAAGGAGAAAAAAATTCTGCAAGCATTACCGTCCGCGCTAGGCCCTCGATGGACAGAGCGCGCGTTGTATTTAATGCAGGGTAGCCACGGCCGGGTGGTTGCGCAGATTCCCCGCATCTTAAGCGAAGCCGGCAAACACGACGAGCTTCGGACAATGCTGGAGCGAAGCATTCGCGAACACTCGGCCACGAGCGAGATGCTGGCCTGGCTGTGTAGCGAACGAGAAAACTGGAACGAACTGATCAGCCCGGATTTGCTTGGCGCGATTTTGGCGGCGCTTGAACGTGAGCAACACAATATCCCCGGCCGCGCCACCAAATTGCATCGTACCATGGTTGAAGATCGGCAATTGCTTGGCGACATTTTCAGGAAATGCGATGTCGCTCTTGCGCGCGATGCGATGCGGCGCCTGCAATTAAGCCCGCTTTTTGACGAACTCACAAAGCGCTCGCTCCTGGCTCGTATCGTTAAAGTCTATCCAGAACTGGAAAGCATGATCACTGCCGCGCAACCCGTCTCAAGCGGCGGTAAGGTCGCGTCGTTGATCGTCTCCTGGAGCAGCATTGAAAAACGTCAGGCCGAATATGAGGAGCTCGTCAAAGTGAAGATCCCGGAGAACAGCAAAGAGATCGCGCTTGCCAGGTCCTACGGCGACCTGAGCGAAAATTTTGAGTTTAAAGCCGCCAAACAAATGCAAAGCGTCCTGATGCGACGGAAAGCTGAACTGGAACAGATGCTGCACAACGCGCGCGGGACTTCATTTGAAAATCCCGATACGTCGCGTGTCTCCATCGGCACAATCGTTACGCTTCGCAATCCCGAGACAAACAAGGAGGAAACTTACACGATCTTAGGTGCATGGGACGGCGATCCCGATCGCCACATTATCTCGTATCAAACCGCCATCGGCCAGGCACTGCTGGGTCACGAAATTGGCGAGACGGTCGCTCTAAACGCTGAGCATGGCACCGACCGATTTACAATCCTCTCAATCCAAGCTGCTCCGCCGGATCAAACCGCGCCTCCGCCAGCCCTGCCTACCCAATCTGCCGTCGAACCCGCGATAGCCGAGTAGGCGCGACGCGGGCGCCTGCGGCCCGGATTCCGATCCCGGCCGGGCAGCGCCCGCTTTTGGCGACCGGCGTCAACCATGCGGGCTGCAGTTAAATGCGGATATCCGCGCGCTAGTGATTGGTTGCAACGACGTGGGTCGCAGGCTTTCGGAAGGCCTCAGCTTTAGCCGATTGCTAAATTAGCAATTCGTAGGACAGAATGCTCAGGCAATAGATCGCTGCGGTTTCTACTCGCAGGACTATTGGGCCGAGCGTGATTGGCTGACAGCCGTGACGACGTGCGAGCGAGAGTTCCGCAGGCGTGAAATCGCCTTCGGGCCCAACAAGCATCAAGACGCTGCGAGGGCGACGTTGATGTTCGCTCGAGTAGTCAGCGAGAACCTTCTTTAGGTGTCGCGCACCCGGTTGGAGTGCTCCGATCAGTCGTAGATCGAATGATTCATCCGCCGCTGAAGAAAATAATTGTGAAAGTTTTCTTGGCGCATGAACATGGGGTACCCAGTTCTGGCCACATTGTTTGGCTGCCTCAACTGCGATTTGCCGCCATTTCGATTGCTTTTGTGCGGTGTTTTCCCGATCAATCTGGACAATCGTACGATCAGAAATGATCGGCGCAATTTCGGCAGCGCCGATCTCGACCGCCTTTTGGACAATTAAGTCCATGTTTTTCCCTTTCGGGATTGCCTGTGCAAGAACCATCCGGCATTGCAACGGTGGTGTTTCTGCTTCATGCAACTTTTTCAATCCAATTTTATCGCCACCAAGATCGACGATTTCCGCGGTGATTTCGTGCCCGCGTCCGTCAAAGAGAACAAGTTTCTCCCCAACCCTCATACGCAGGACGTCGCGTGCGTGGTGCGCTTCCGATCCAGCTAGTGTAAGCGCGCTAGGGTTCCAGAGCTCCGGAGAAATGAAGAACCGATGCATCTGAACTGGAGGACTAGTAGGCGCTATTACTCACTTCACCTTATTTCTTATTCGTAGTCGGACGCGATGAGTGAACTCATAGCCAGCAAATCCGCCAACGATTTGCTTATCGGAAGCTCTATACCCCGCTGTTGAAGCGCAGCGATTACTCTCTCCGTAGGAATGTTTCCTACCAGCGCGTCCTGCGCGAAAGGGCACCCACCGAGACCACCGAGCGCGGAATCAAATCGCCGACATCCCGCGTCGTAAGCAGCGAGCATCTTGGCTGCAGCCTCCGCAGGTGCGCTGTGAAGATGCACGCCAATATCGTAATCAGCGTACTCGCTCGTGATGGATTGGACTACCCGGCGAATCAGATCCGCGCCAGCAACTCCAACCGTGTCGGCTAGCGAAATCGAACGAATGCCAACCGCAAGTAGCTTCGCCACTGCTCGGCGCAACTCGTTCTCATCCCACGGATCGCCATAGGGATTTCCGAATGCCATCGAGATATAAACGACGATGCCAAGACCCGCCTCGTCGGCTTTTGCCTTAATCAATTGCAACACCTTGTAGCATTCTGTGAGTGTCTGGTTTTGGTTTTTGCGCAGGAATGTTTCAGAAATGGAACAAGGGTAACCCAGCGTCGTGACGTCTTTGGTCGCGATCGCACGTTCGGCTCCCTTTTCATTGACCACGATCCCGATGAGTTCGACATCTTCTGGCGCATCGAGTTGCCCGAGCACGTCTTCGCTATCGGCCATTTGAGGAACGGCTTTGGAAGAGACAAAGCTAACGGCATCGATGTGCTTGAACCCTGCTGCGATTAAAGCACCAAGGTAACGCGCCTTGAGTTCCGTTGGGATTTGCCGCTTGAGACCCTGCCATGCGTCACGGGGGCACTCGATCAGTTTGACAGTATCGTGCAACACAAAAGCTAGGGAGCTTATTTGAAAAATTCCTTCGCACGTTCAAAAAAACTCTTACGCAACGGCGTGTTTTCCTCGCCGCAAAGCGCCGCGAACTCCTCGAGCTTGCGGCGTTGCTGCGGATTCAAACGCGACGGGACCTCGACGATTAAGCGTGCGAACAAATCTCCATGGCCGCGCCCGTTGGGGTTTCTAATTCCTTTGCCGCGCAATTTAAACATCTGCCCACTTTGCGTGCCCACTGGCACTTTCAGATGGGCCCTGCCTTCAAGCGTCGGCACATCAATCTCGCCGCCTAATGCCGCAAGCGAAAAAGGAATCGGCACTTCGCAGTAGAGATCATCGCCTTCGCGCTGAAAAACCTTGTGTTCCCTGACGTGAATCACCACATAAAGATCACCCGGAGAACCGCCACGAATGCCGGCCTCGCCGTTGCCTAACGAACGCAATCGCGCACCCTCCCTGATTCCAGCCGGTATTTTCAGTTTAACGCGGCTCAATTTTTCCAGGCGTCCTTCGCCCCGGCATTTCTGACATGGTTTCTCAATCACTTCGGCAGCGCCGCGACAGCGGGGACAAGTCTGCGAAATGTGAAAAAAACCGCGCGAACTGATCACCTGGCCACGGCCATTGCAGGTAGGACAGGTAATAGTGCGCGAACCTGGTTCAGCGCCGCTGCCCTTGCACTTGTCGCACGTGTCGAGCTTCGTAATCTCAATCTCCTTCTCGGCGCCGAATGCCGCCTCTTCCAGTTTGATCTGAATGTCGTAGCGCAAATCAGATCCGCGCCGCCGATCTTCTGCGCGGTCGCCGCCACCAAAGAATGTCTCGAAAATCCCACCGCCGAATCCGCTACCGCTGAAAACTTCTCGAAAAATCTCGAATGGATCGTGGAAACCGCCCTGGCCAAAGCCAGCGCCCCCAGGCGCGAACGCCGCGTGGCCAAAGCGATCGTAAGCGACGCGCTTGTCAGAATCGATCAAGACATCGTACGCTTCGCCTAACTCCTTGAACTTTTCCTCGGCGTGCGGGTCATCCGGATTTTTGTCGGGATGAAACTTGACCGCGAGCTTGCGATAGGCGCGCTTGATTTCCTCATCGGTCGCGTTTCGTTCAACGCCCAGCACGTCGTAGTAATCGCGTTTCTCAGTAGCCATATCATCGACAAGTCCCAATGTGACTTATGGGACTAACAGGCAGCACAGGCAAGGAGCCTCACCGATTTGCTGGCCCGCTGGACACAACAACTCGCGAAGGTCGTAGCAACCGGTCCCTTAATCGATAACCCCGACGGACTTGGCGCAGGACAGTTCCCTCCGGAATTTGTTTGTTCGGCTCATGCGCAATTGCTTCGTGCAGGTTCGGATCGAACGTTTTCCCCTCGGCTTCGATCGGCTGCAGGCCATTTTCAGCTAGCAAATCGTTGAGTTGCTTTTGGACTAGAACCATTCCGGAATAAATGGGAGAGTCTGCGCGCTGTTCTTTTGCTGCTGCCAGACCAAGCTCGAAATTGTCAATAATTCCCACCAACCGCTCCAGCAAAGAGCTGTTGGCATATTTGATCGCCTGTTCCTTCTCGCGCGCAGAACGCTTCTTGTAATTCTCGAAGTCGGCCTGACTGCGCAATGCGAGGTCACGAAACCGGTCGAGATCGGCTTGCAAGCCAGCCATCGGATCCTCTGCTTCGCTTTGCGCTGCATCGGCCCCAGAGGCGACAGACGCAGGCATCGAACTCGCCGCCGCGGCTTGTTTCATTTGGTTGTTTTGTTCAGTAACAGGAACTTTTTTCATGTTTTACGAATGGCAATCAAAGTGATGTCGTCGTTTTGAGGAACCGAACCGGTAAAGTCGCGAACGTCCTCGATGATCTCCCTTACAATTGCTGGCGCCCCATTGGTCGCACCGGCACGAACCGATTGCATCATGCGGTCGAGGCCGAACTCGTCTCCCTCGGCGTTGAGCGTTTCGGTCACCCCGTCAGTATAGAGGACGAGGCAATCATCGCGCTGGAGCGGGACAGCAAAGTCAATCGTCAGCCTATCAAACACGCTCCCACTGTCAATGCCCACCACCATTCCAGGCGGTTTCAACGGTATGACCGTTTGTGACTGCTGCTTGTAAAGTAATGGCGCGTCATGTCCCGCGCGGGCAAGCGTTACGCCATCGCGCTCGTGGTTGAGAACCAAATACGCCATGCTGATGAACATGTCTTCCTTAATGTCGGGGTAAAGCTGGCGATTAACCTTTCGTAAGACATCGGCCGGAGACGGGTTTCGAGCCGCTTCCGCGCGCAACACGCTGCGGCAGATTGCCATGATCAGCGATGCCGGGACGCCTTTACCCGACACGTCTGCAATTGCGACGCCGAGGCGTTCTTCATCAACCTGGATGTAATCGAAATAATCGCCACTCACCTGGCGGGCCGGCACATTAATGCCGCTGATATCAAATCCGTCAATCGCAGGTGCTTCCGATGGAAGCAAGATGCGCTGAATATCCCGCGCGATCTCCAGATCGTGGTCGAGTCGTTTCTTTTCGTTAGCCATGGAGTAAATGATGGCGTTGTAAAGCGCAAAAGCGGATTGCTCTGAGATCGACTTAAAAACAACAAAATCACCCTGCGAAAAGGGCGAACCGGTTGAGCCTTGTGCCAGCGCCAGAACCCCCAAGTCCTGGTTTCCATATCGAAGTGACGCGGCCATAATCGATGCGCTGCCAAAAGCGCTGCCACGCAATTTCGCCAGCTCCGCTGCTTCGGAGAACTCAGTCAAGCAAACGGACTGTCCTGTCTGCCAAACCCGTCCAATGAGTCCCTCACCTGGGCCCACCGTGTGCAGCCGAAGAAAGCTCTCGAGCGCGATCGGAGTAGCCGCCGCTCGTTGCAAAATACTTGGGGGAACATCCACCAGCGGCGGACAACCTTTGGAAACAAACGCGGGAGTCAGTTTTCCTCCCGTTCGATCGGTCACGTAAAGCGCGCCGCCGTGCGCGTCGAGAACACGCGTGGCGCCCTCCACGATCAGCCGGTGCAGTTCCTGGGGGCGGATGGTCTCTCGGAACGCTTCGCCGAGACCGTGTAAAAAATCGAAAACAAGCGTTTCCTCGACCTGAATTTCTTCATGAGACCGCTCAAGGCGTCGAATCCGCCTTGTCTGAAACCAAGCGGTAGTAAGCCACCCAATAACAGATGCGACAAGCAGTCCGAGAAGGAGAGTCGGCCACATCATGCAAGGGCCAGCTTACTTTGAAGGCGCCTCGTGATGAAGGTCGTGTCTTAAAAAATCGAGAACGTCTTTAAAGCGAAGGATATTTTCCGGCGCGGCCTCGCAAAGCGCCTCATGCGCTTCCAGCATCGTCTCCGCTTGTTCCCTTTTTTTGTCCTCAGGCGACTGAACCGCCGTGGTTCGCTCAAGCGCACCGCATTCAGGAGGGCCGGCACCATTAGCACGGATATCGAATATCTGGTCCAAGCCCAATCCGGAGAGAAGTTCCTGGCTGCGGTTCCCACAGTGAATGATGTGAAGATGTCCGTGTCCCAGCTCCCTGAGGCGAAGCGCCACGCTGGCCATCGTTCCCATAAATGTGGAGTCCATCATGGCGCAATCCGCCAGATCCACCACAAATTCGCGATAGCCGCGGTCCAACATCTCACGCGCGAACTCCTTTAGATTACCGCTATTGAGGAAACTACCCTTCCCCTCCACCTTCACCCATACGGTTGGGCCGCTCACCCCTACTTGAATAGATGAGTCCACAGTTACTACCTAAAAGATACTAGCCCGAGAGGCATGCTGTCAATGCTCGCCGGGCGCCAGAAAACTCCTCGAGGCAGATTCGGAACCCCGGGCGCGAAAGGCCGCATCCGGCAAGACAGCCGAAGGTCACGAAACGCCTCGCTTGATCTTACTGCCACATAAAAGAGCGAGTTTCTGCTACGATCCGCCCTTTTTCGATTAGCAAACATCGCCATGCAATTACTCGACCGTCATCAAAGTAATCGTCCCCGATGACCTTGAATTCAGTTTTCTGAGTGCCACGCACATTTCGATACGAGATTTCTTGGGCCTGGACATGCTCGTGCAGTTTCTCCTGGCGATACTCCAACCGCACTGTGACATCCGAAGGGCGCTTCGCCCGCCAGAAGAAATCAAAGTAATTGCCAAAACGTTGGCGTTGATCGAGGGCTGTTACCGCCCCGAACATCCGATATTGGCGCTCAAAAGTAATAGGGGCATCCTCAAGCGTGGCCGTTTTCTGGTTCGGCGAATTCGACTTTCCGCCGATCTTGTTTGTTTCCTGCCGCGCACCCTGACCGGCGGTTGGTGCTTTCTCGCTTAAATAGAAAAGCTTCGTTTTTCGGAACTGGAAGTCTTTGTCCAACGCAACTGGGAGAGACGTCACCTTCTCCAAGGTTCTCGGTTCTACGCGTTCACGCGCAGCCTGACCTGGAACGGTGATAACCAACGAGCTCAAAGCGAAGAGCGCGGCAACAAGCCTCATCGCTCTAATAAAGCTGGTTTTGGAATCATCTGTCAATTCGCTCCTGTATTTTTTGGAACTGTCGCGACCTGAAAGTAAATTTCGGTTTCTAATGATTGAAGTTCGTTATGAGCGTGGGGTGTACCTGCCGCGTTGGGATTTATGGCTCGACCCGTGGGACGCAAAGCGATTCGCTTTCGTGTCGCACGCTCATAGCGACCACATCGCACCGCACAAAGAAATCGTTGTTTCCGAGCGCACGGCACGCTTGATGCAAAGCCGGTTGCCGGGCTCCCGTACGGAACACGTTCTGGCGTTCGGAGAAAAACGAACGGTGCATGGGCTCGACCTGATGCTACTGCCGGCCGGGCATATCTTCGGTTCGGCGCAATGTTACCTTTTTGCGAGCAACGAGACATTGCTTTACACCGGCGATTTCAAACTGCGTCCCGGGAAATCGGCCGAGCCGGCGCAGTGGCGCCACGCTGATACGCTCATTATGGAAACGACCTTTGGCCTGCCGCGCTATCGATTTCCACCAACGGAAGAAGTCATTGAGCATATCCTCGCTTTCTGCCGCGAAACCATTGACGACGGGGCCGTGCCTGTGCTTCTTGGGTATTCGTTAGGTAAGGCGCAGGAAATACTCTGTTCGCTTGATGGAGCCGGTTTGACGCCAATGCTGCACGGGTCGATTTATCAGATGACGCGCATTTACGAGCAGTTTGGCCAATCGTTTTGCAAATATCTCCGCTATGCCCCAGGCGATGTTGCAGGAAAGGTTCTGATTTGCCCACCGAGCGCGAATCATTCGCATATGCTGGAAAACATTGCCCGCAAACGCGTCGCAATAATCAGTGGCTGGGCAGTCGATTCAAACGCGCTCTATCGCTACCAGGTTGACGCGGCATTTGCGCTTTCTGACCACGCTGACTACAACGACCTGCTTCGGTATGTCGAACTTGTGCGACCGCAACGGGTCCTTACGCTCCACGGCTTCGCCGCTCCGTTTGCAGCCGATTTGCGCCGGCGTAGCATCGAAGCGTGGGCGTTGAGTGAGGGAAACCAAATGGAGTTTACGCTGGCGAGGACTGTAGTGGGAGGAATGTCGCTTGTATCTAATAAGGTTGCCGCTGACAAAGCCGAAACTACAGCATCCGAATTCCTCGCGTTCGCGAATGTTGGTGAAGCGATTTTCTCGACTCCGGCCAAACTCGAGAAAATCCGATTGCTTGCCGATTATTTGCGCAGCCTAACAAGCGAACAGCTCGCGATTGCGACACCATACTTCGCCGGGAAAGCCTTTGCCCAAAGCGATCCCCGCACCTTGCAGGTTGGCTGGGCCGTAATCTTCCGCGCGCTGCGAGAAGCTACTAAAATCAGCGACGCAGAATTTCATCGGCTCGCCAGTACTCACGGCGATGCAGGCAAAACCGCGTTCGAGGTTTTGGACGGACGAACGGCGCCGCAGCCGTTCAGCATTCGTGACTCAGGTGAGTTGTTTGAAAATCTTCACCGCGCACGCGGCCCCATCGCCAAGGCCGAGCTGCTGCGAAATCGATTCTCAAAATTGTCCGCGCGCGAAGGGCAGTACGTTGTCAAGATCTTGACTGGCGATCTGCGCATCGGACTGCGGGAGGGCCTGGTCGAGGAAGCAATCGCGAAGGCGTTCGATGTTCGTCTTGAGCAGACACGGGAGGCCAACATGTTGTTAGGCGATATTGGCGAGACGGCGCTTTTGGCTTCCCAAAACAGGTTGGCGAGCGTGGAGCTTTCAATGTTTCGTCCGATCAAATGTATGCTTGCGACTCCCGAACCCACAGCCGAGGCAGTGTGGAAACGGTTCGCTGAAGCTGCGGGGACTAGCGGGGAACGGGCGTTACCCGCGCCGGCTACCATTTATTTGGAGGACAAATTCGACGGTATTCGCGCGCAACTGCACCGCAGTGCGCAAAGGGTCGAGATTTTCTCTCGTGATTTGCGGCGTATCACCGGCCAATTTCCAGAACTGGCCGACCAAGCCAGAAATTTCGAGGACGAGCTGATTATCGACGGCGAAATTATTGCCTTCGACAATGGTCGCAAACTCACCTTTTTCGATCTGCAGAAACGGCTGGGGCGAAAGAGTGAGGGCGCCGACTTGTTTGCGCGTGCGGCGGCAGATGTGCCGGTCGCGTTTGTGATCTTTGACCTTCTTTTGTTGAACGGCCGGTCATTGTTAAAGAGCCCGCTGCGTGAACGGCGAAGACATCTCAGCAGCGTACGATTGCCCTCCCACTTTCAGATTGCCAGTGTAATGCCCGTGCATTCCGCTGCCGAGATCGACCAAGCCTTTCAACAGGCTCGGCAGCGCTTAAATGAAGGGCTGATGATCAAGGACCCTGACAGCTCCTATCTGCCTGGCAACCGCGGCATGTTTTGGTTCAAACTAAAGAGAGAACTCGCAACGCTGGATGTCGTGGTAGTGGGGGCCGAGTTTGGACATGGCAAGCGCAATAGCGTGTTGAGTGATTACACTTTTGCAGTGCGCGATGAAACTACCGGCAACCTCTTGCCGATCGGTAAGGCCTACAGCGGATTGACCGACGACGAAATTGCAGAGTTAACCGAGCACTTCAAACAAAACACCGTCACAGAGCGTGGCCGGTATCGTGAAGTGAAACCCGACGTGATCCTCGAAGTCGCTTTTAATTCAATTCAGCCCAGCCCGCGCCATGCCAGTGGACTGGCACTCCGTTTCCCGAGGATCAAAGCCATCCGACGCGACAAGAACGTGGATGCCATCGACACCGTGCAATACGCTCGCGAGCTCGCAGGGCAACCCCCAAACTAGGTCGCCAGCTGAGGCTCTGATTCAACCCCGTCTTATTACGGCGTGGGCGACGGCGATGGTGAAGTCGCCTGCTCGCCGGTACTGGTAGATGCGCTGGTATCAGAAGAGTCATTTGTGCTGGCAGACCCGCTGGTGGCGGCAGGCGCCCCAGCGCTGGGATTTGCTCTTGCCCCCATCGCCGCCCTCCTTTGCCGGATTGCATCCAGCCTGCTCTGCCTTAAAGCGCGTATCTCGTCCATTCTTTTTTCCCTAGTGGCTTGAAGGTCCGACGAGACGTCCGGCGGCGACAAACCCGGAGGGATTGATGAAGGCTGAACATTAGAAGGGGCGCCCCTGTTCAGACCTCGCAATTGAGCGTCGGCCGGACGGCTTACTATTTTTTCTCTTTCGGCTAACGCTTTCTCCCGTTCGTCTAATGCTTTCTCGCGCGAATCCAACTCGGCCTTCCGTTGAGCGAGTTGTTGTTCGGCCGCTGTATCTTGTTTTTGGCAGGAGCAAACCATCGCCAAAGGAATAAGCATCGGAAGGACGGAGATTTTTTTCATATCAAAGGTCGTATTTGGTTTTTGTTAATTGGGCGAAGAAACCGATGGGCCGCTGCTAGTCAAATGAAAGTTACCGTGGCCGTGGGGTTGCCGAACTCGCAGGAATCACCAAGGTCGTTTCGATCTGGCCACGGCGAAGGCGCTGAATATTGGCAACAACGGCCACCACTGCGAACGCCGCGACAACGAGGATCATCAACACAACGGCGCTTCTTGGAACCTGAGGCGATCGAAATTTTTCGGAAGACTGCTGCTGCGAATTCACCTTTGAAGTATCGATATTGATCCCATGCGCGCAAGAAACCATGATTCGTCTTCTTTATTCAACGCACTGGATAACCTACTTAGTTCAACTGCAGATCCGCGATCGCGTCCATGACGCGTTGGCTTAGCCGCTTGTAAAGGTCCTTCCCTGGCGAGCTTAGATCGGCGTTGGTAAAAAAAATCGGTTCTCCAATTACGATGGTTATTGGCACAAAATGTAAACCGCCGCCCCGCGGCACTGCCTCGTGAGCACCAAAGATCCGCATCGGCACGACCGGCGCCAGCGTTTTTGCAATTATTAGGCCCAATCCCGGTTCGGCAGGTTGCAGGTTGCCATCGAATGTTCGCGAACCCTCCGGGAAAACCAACGCTCCATTTCCGCCCTTTAAAACACGAATCAAAGACTTCAAGGCGCTGCGGTCGATCCCCTCTTGATTGACTGGAATTACATTGAGTTTTGGCAAAAGCCAGCCGAGCAGCGGCACATCCAGCAAAGTTCGCCGCGCCAGAAAGTAAATCGCCCGATCGCATGTACCGCCGGCAAGCGGTGGATCGAGATAACTCTGATGGTTCATCGCGAGAATCACCGGACCGCTCTGCAGCATGCGCTCCCGATGAATGACTCGAAAACGAAAGAACAATCGGCCAACAAGACGACTCAGATGATAACCAAGCCAGTAATAAACGTTCACCGTTG
>JBEDUS010000317.1:0-6639 GCA_040414975.1 Candidatus Udaeobacter sp. | reverse complement strand
ACACTGTCATCGGTGCTTCTGGAGCTGTTAGTAACACCACCGGCACCGACAACACGGGTATCGGTCTAAACGCGCTCTTTAGTAACACGACCGGCGGCATGAACACAGCTGTTGGTCGCGCCGCGATGGGAGGAAATGTGACCGGCAACGCCAATACAGCAGTTGGTTGGTTCGCGCTGACAGCCAACACCGTCGATGCCAATACGGCTGTCGGTTACAGCGCGCTGACAGCTAACACCACCGGCGGTGATAACACGGGGGTCGGTGCTGGCGCGCTCATCTCGAACACCACTGGCGGCGACAACACTGCCAGCGGGTTCACATCACTCCAGAGCAATATTATTGGTAACTCGAACACGGCCATCGGTTCCCGGGCACTCCTCTTCAACACAGCCAACGAGAACACGGCCGTCGGTTTTAACGCGCTCCAAGTCAACACAACTGGTGTTGGCAACGTAGCCATTGGGGTTCTGGCACTCACGAACAACAACGGTAATGCTAACGTCGCAGTGGGGACCAATGCCGGGTTCGATGCAACCACGGGCTTCGACAATGTCTATATTGGCACAGACGTGCACGGTGTCGCTGGCGAGAGCGCTCACACTTATATCCGCAACATTAACTTGACGTCAGTAAGTGGTGGTGGCACGGACACTGTGACTGTGGATTTAACCAGCGGATTACTTGGTCATCTCAGTTCATCGCGCCGGTACAAGGAAGACATCCAACCGATGAACAACGCCAGCGAAACGCTTTACCAACTTAAACCGGTCACCTACCGCCACAAAAAGGAGATTGACCACACCCAATCGCCGGCTTTTGGGCTCATTGCCGAGGATGTGGCAGAGGTCAACCCAGCGCTCGTGGCGCATGATGCCAAAGGGCAGCCGGAGAGCGTACATTACGAGATGGTGAACGCGATGCTCCTCAACGAGTTTCTGAAAGAGCACCGCAAAGTCGAACAACTGGAGGGCACCGTCGCGAGTCTTGCGGCAACGGTGAAAGAACAGGCCGCGCAAATCCAGAAAGTGGGCGCGCAGCTTGAAGTAAGCAAGTCTGCACCGCAAACGGTGTTGAACAGTCAGTAAAGCTGTCGAGCCGTCGAACGTCTAACGAGACAAAGATAAGCCACGGCAGGGTGTAGTGGCAAACACACTGAACTCATTCCGGGGTGGGGCCGCTGGCTTCATCGATTGGTTAGATCGCCCTTGAAGCATCGTGTATCAGCTCCGGCAACATATTAGCGCAGCAATCCCCGCGGCAAATTCATCCGTATCCATTCTCCTCTGCGCGAAGAATGCATCGTTCTCTGCGCGCCAGTCGACCTCTCGAACGTCAGTTTTCCAGAAACGGTCTTTATAGATCGTTAGCACGATCGCGAGTGTTACTGTGGCAAGCCGAGCCCCATTCGCGATCCAACCACCGAGTGCAGTGTCGGCGACGCCGAACACTTCCCACCACAGATTCATTAGTGCGTGAAGACAGAACACGACCCACAGGTTGCCGTTCCAGCGCAAGTAAAGCCAGCAACCCAACAATCCTCCGATTCCAGTCACGGCAAAAATTCCCATCAGTTCAAGAGGACTGTCAGTTTGATAGGCATGTCCAAGCGCAAACAATGCCGAGGGAACGATTGCGGAAAGCCAAAAACCCCATCGGGCGCGGCGGTAAAGTTGACCAAATACATAACCGCGAAACAGTAATTCCTCTGCGAATGGCGCCAAGAAACATCCGACTATAACAGAAAGTACGGTCATCTTGGGGTTAATCGGAAAGGAAACCCCAAAAGCTAATAGCATCGGCAGGGCCGCCACAAAAGAGAATGCTGCCGCGCGACCGAGCCTCGCACGCAGCCCAAGCTCTGCCAAGGCTCTGCCTAAGCGCATTCGATAAGTTCCAACTGTCGCGCCAATACACCCTGCGATTTGCAGAAGGTTATATACGCCAACAAATAGCCAACCATGAACAAGTCGGCCCAGACCGGCCACTCGCACCAAGTCTCGCATGTGCGTGCAAAGTAAAAAAACTACGCAGGCGATTGCTGCGTACCAGCTTCTCGAATGTTTCAGTTTCATCGGTGATTAGACGCAGTGTGTCGATCCATTCGGATTCAAGAAAATAACACTTTGGTGCCTGCCGACGGCCGCGATCTAACGAGATAGAGATAGCCACGGCAGGGGGTCGCGGCAAACGCACTGTAGTTATTTCGCAATGGGGCTGTCGGCTTAATTGTTTGGTTACACCGATGGTGTGCTCGAAACATCCGTGTGATCACGGCCTTCGAAGATACGCTCGACGCCGCGCTTCGTCAGATTTCTGACTGGTTTTTCCAATTCCACGTAGGCCCTCGCCTAACAGCACTAAAGTCCAATATGCAAATGTCGGCAGCACTGTAAAATGGTCTTTGATCACGTCGTCCGACGTCCCAACGCACGTTTGGCAGGGCTAAAACGGGTGGGGATGAGCCTAATGTCCGCTGGGACACCGCTTAGCGCGATTTCACCAACTGCACGAAACAAAAACGACTTATGAATCGTACACCTTATATCAAATTGGCTGCAACATTGTGTGCAACGTTCATCGCCGTCGCCGCACCAGCGCAAGACAAGAAACCGAACATCGTCTTCATCATGGGCGATGACATCGGAATGTGGAACATCGGCGCATACCACCGAGGCATGATGGCCGGGCGGACGCCGAATCTCGACAAATTGGCCAAGGAGGGAATGCTCTTCACCGACTACTATGCGGAAGCGAGTTGCACGGCAGGTCGCGCCAATTTTATCACTGGCGAGTTACCTATCCGCACCGGCATGACCACTGTTGGACAGGCCGGCGCGAAGACCGGACTTCCAGCCGAGGCTTGCACCCTTGCCACCGCGCTAAAGGCACAAGGCTACGCAACCGGTCAATTTGGTAAGAACCACCTCGGCGACTTGAATGAGTTCCTGCCTACTGTTCACGGTTTCGACGAGTTCTTCGGTTATCTCTATCACCTCGATGCGATGGAAGATCCAGCGCATCCGAACTATCCGCAGAATCTATTGAATCAGGTTGGGCCACGCAACATGGTTCATAGCTGGGCAACTGACACGGATGACCCCACCGTGATGCCGCGCTGGGGAAAGATTGGCAAGCAGAAGATCGAGGACGCTGGCACGCTTTATCCAGAGCGGATGAAGACAGTCGATGACGAGATTCTCGATTGGACGATCAAGTTCATGGACAAGGCGAAGGCAGTAAACAAGCCGTTCTTCGTCTGGCTCAATCCGACGCGCATGCACATCGTTACTCATCTTTCTGATAAGTATGAGAAGATGCGCAACGCGGAGAACGGCTGGTCTGAAGAAGAAGCCGGCATGGCCCAGATCGACGACATCGTTGGAACCGTCATGAAATATCTGAAGGACAATGGCTTTGATGACAACACCATCGTTGTCTTCACAACTGACAATGGCACCGAAGTCTTCACCTGGCCCGATGGCGGCACGACGCCCTTCGCGCAGTCGAAAGGCACAATCATGGAGGGCGGCTTTCGTGTGCCGTGCATCCTGCGCTGGCCTGGCCATGTGCCAGCAGACTCAGTTCAAAACGGCATCTTTTCCGGCTTGGACTGGTTCCCGACCTTCGTTGCTGCAGCGGGCAATCCGAACATCACCGACCAGTTACTCAAGGGTGTAAAACTCGGGGACCGAACTTACAAGAATCATCTGGATGGATACAACCAGATGGATGCCATTACCGGCAAAGGCCAGTCCAACCGGCATGAGATTTTTTACCTCGGCGAAAGCTCGGTGGGTGCGGTGCGCATTGATGATTACAAGTTCCGTTTCATTGATCAGCCTCGCGGCTGGCTGGGTGAAAAGACACACGTTGACGTGCCATACATCACCAACCTCCGACTGGATCCGTTCGAACGTCAGGGTTGGCCAAATGACGGCACGAAGGAAGGAGCTCAGCAATATTTCGATTGGTTTAAGTTCCAATTCTGGCGCTTTGTGTTCGTCCAGCAGGTAATGGCCAAGGAGCTCCAAACATTTCTCGATTACCCGCCAATGCAGCGAGGCGCGAGTTTCAACCTGGACGCGGTAAAAGCGGAGATGGCGAAAAGGATGCAACAGGCGGAGGCAGCCAGCAAGGGCCCCAGCCAGTAACAGAGATGACTTTCCCGTCGGGCAGCCGTGGCCCACCGGTAACGAGTACTGAGCTAGAGACAATTTCTAGATCATGAATGATCAGATAACCCACAAGTGTTTGTCCTCCCTTTTGCTCATGGCTTCCTTTCTCCGTATCGGAAGTCTGTGCGCGGGTCAGGAACAGTACCCTGACCGAAAAGATTATTCGAAGGAAATGGCGCCCGCGCCACAGTCGCGGTGCGAAACGCCCCCGTTGTGGGAAGTTCGCGTCGGTGTGCCTGGTTGGCTGGCGGGTTTTGTCCGGCGAAAGTGGAGTCAAGGGCGTGGTCGACCGAGTTGACGTCAGTTTCGACTCGTTGCTCAAGCATCTGACGCATTTCCCCGTCGCGCTCTCGATTGACGCACGCTATGGCCGATGGGACTTCTACGCCGCCGGTCAATACATCGAGCTGGGTACTTCTGCAACGCTGCCTGGGCTACTCTTTACCGACGCCAATGTACACATCAAGAACGCACTTGCAGAAGGGTACATTGGTTATCGATTGATCAATTGCGATAAGGGTTATCTTTCTCTGTTTGCCGGGGCGCGTTGGACCTATTTGCTGGGCGATTTAAGCATTTTCAATAACGGCGATGCACGCCTGGTAATCTTGCGCGAGTTACTCGGAATCCGCAACCGTCTGGACTTTTCAGATTCGACCGGCTGGGTCGATCCGGTGATCGGTCTCCGTGGGAAGGTGAGAATCTGGAAAGCCATGTCTCTGTTCGCGGGAGGTGATGTTGGTGGCTTTGATGCCAACTCTGGCTCCGCCTTTCAATTGCACAGGCAGGGACGAACCATCGTGCGAGAATCAGTGGATAGCTCCGATTGGAGCTACCGGATAACGGGCGGGCTTGAATTTCAATTGACCCGCAATATCTGGCTGCAGACCGGATGGTGTTACCTGAAGTACGACTACAGGAACAGCGGGTTCACGGACTTTAACGAATGAACGGTCCCTTGATCCAAGCCGGGGTGAATTTTTAAAATACTCAGGATTGCAAAATTGCGCTCAGACAGTGATGCACAAGATACTTGAGAAGCTCAAGGAAGAATTTTTCGCGATCTTGCCACCCACGATCTTTTTCTTCGTAGCACTGCACATCGTCGCCTTTATTCGTGTTCTGATGACCAAGGGATCGCATTTCGAGCCTATGTCTACGACATCGATTACTATTGGGGCACTGATTCTAGGCAAAGCGGTTTTAATCGCGGATATGCTGCCGCCAATCAATCGCTATCCTGATAAACCGCTCGCTTACAACGTTGCGTGGAAGACGGCCATTTACTGGCTGCTGGCTACCGCCATTCATTATTTGGAGCGACTTATCGATTTCTCCCGGCAGGCAGGTAGTCTCGCTGCTGGGAACGCAAAGCTGTTCGCGGAAATCGTATGGCCGCATTTCTGGGCGGTGCAGATCATTCTGTTCATACTAATCGTGGTTTACTGCACCGCGCATGAACTCGGACGTGTAATCGGCAGGAAGAAGATGCTGCGATTATTTTTCGGGCCAATGCCGCTGCCCGGCATTTGAGCCGTGGATTCTCCCGGGCGAACAATCTTCGTTGCTGAAGCACATCGCGATGATGGAAAGCCCTTCGTTCCGCGAGCGGATGAAAAGCTGACTGCGTTTCTAGAACTCGAATCGGGGCTTCGCGTTTGCCGCGAATTATCTTGACTAGCTGTCGTAATTTTCGCCAGACTCGGCATCGCTAAACGGACCTGAATCAGGCGGAGGATTTTTCTCCCGCTGGGTTCTTCGCCTCTTCCGGACCCGCCGTTCCGAAAATCAACGCGCGCGTAGGGGTTTGCGAGAAAGAGCCCGGCTTTTGACGGGGATCGGACCTGAGATTATGATCTAAAGTCGGTCTGGGCAGTGGCTTTCGAGGATCCCACTTTAGAGGTGGCAGTAATGATCAAGATGACTCGGTTAGTGACCGCGGCGGCGGCGCTCGCCACGCTGTGTCCTGCACAGGAGAATGTCAAGGCGACCTATCCTGGCAACGGGGCGGAGTTCAAGGGCAAAAAGATCGAGATGAGGGACCAAGGCGAGCTCGCCTACCTCCTGTCCTTAACGGCGGGGGAAGAATTCGAGGCTGGTATAGGCGCTGGAGCGCTGAACCTTACCTCGCACGCCACCGGAGGCGGCGCTTCTACAAACAATTCCGCGGTTGGCAGCGCACCCTGGTTTCACCGAAAACAGCACCATCAACATCAACAACATCCACCCACAAAACATCCACCGATACAACATCCACCCACCCACAGTTCGTAGTAACTCAGACCCCACTTCCGTGGGCTGCCTCGCGCGCGCATAGGAGATTGTAGCGAAAGACCACGTGGCCACGACGTGCGTCACGGCGTGGCCGGAGGGGTAGGTCGGCTTTGCGGATTACGGGTTGGGCAAACAATTCTTTTTTAGGTTTCCCCCGCGCGCATGCGCGCGTAGGGGTTGTTGCGAA
>JBEDUS010000316.1:0-6148 GCA_040414975.1 Candidatus Udaeobacter sp. | reverse complement strand
GGGATCTATCTCGATTGATCGCCGCACTCTAAGCGGCACAATTCAAGTCGGAATCAACCGCCGCTATCTGGATTGGCTGCCAAACCCGGAAGAAATTTTCAGCCGTCAAAAAGGCGACTATTTGTGGGCGGCAGTGCATCTATCAGGCACAATCGATGAGCCTAAACAAGATCTGAGCCCACGCATTATTGAACTCTTCAAGGAATCGCCGGGGGCTTACTTGCAGCTTCTCTTTCGTCAGTTCGAAGACTGGCTCAAGCGAACATTTGGCGGCGAGTAAACGCCCCGCGCACACTTAAAGAGTAACGGCTTCTTGAGATGGCGTTTTGGTTTCCCCCGCTTCCAACATTCGAATGCGTTTCTCAACGTACGGCAATCGAATCGTAAGTGTGAGACCTTTGTCGTGATCGCTTTCGATGGAGAGCTCCCCGCCATGCTCGCGGACGATCCGCCGAACAATCAATAATCCGAGGCCAGTGCCGGATGGTTTGGTCGTGAAGTAGGGCTCGAATATGCGGCTCAAGTTTTCTGCCGACATTCCGCCGCCGGTGTCGGTGAAGCCTGCCATTACGTGTGTGTCGTCGAGGTCGGTGCGGATACGCAAAGTCCCATGGCGCCTCATGGCTTCGAGGCTGTTTTTGATCACGTTATAAAACGCCTGCTTCACTTGTTCGCGATCCAGTTGAACCAAAGGGAGGTCCGCGCGCAGTTCCTGTTCGACGACTATGTCGCGGTCTTGAATCTCGGGAGTGAAGAAACGCACCGCCTCCTCAACGATCGTATTCACATTCTCGGGATGAAGCCGAGGCTGTGATGGCCGGATTGCACGCAAGAATTGCGTTACGATCGAATCGAGCCGGCGGACTTCGGAACGGGCGATATCAATCGATTGCTGAAGCTCGGCCTTCGCTTTGTAGTCGAGCTCCTGCACCTTGCGCTCCATCAATTGCAAATGGATGTGCAGCGAGTTGAGCGGGTTGCCAATTTCGTGTGCCACGCCCGCCGCCAGCAAGGTTAGCGCATTCAAGCGCTCTGACTCGATGGTTTGCTGTGCGGTACGCCGGCTCTCGGTGATATCGCGCAGAATCATGACGTGTCCGACCTGCCCAGCCACTGTAGCCGGAGTCGTTGACCGCTGCCTGCCGCGATTAGCACGAGTGGGTGCAACACGGCCGGAGTCGGCGACTCCGGCCACGTCTTCGCGAGGCTCGATCATCAACGGCACGATGTAAAAATTGATGAAGCGATTTTCGGGGTAAAAAATCTCCATGTCACGACTGAGGGGGCCGCCGCTTTTGGTCAATGAGCTCCAATCGAGGCCGCGAACACGCTCGTCGAGCCGCTTGCCGATAGCGTCTGGGACCTCAAGTCCAAACAATTTGCACGCCGCATCGTTCAAATAAGTGACGCGGCCATTTGAATCAGTCACGATGATACCCTCATGGATCGCGTTGAATACGGTTTCCAGAAACCCTTTCTCCTGGGCCAGCCGCAGGAAGTAATTTTGAACTTCTTCCGGCCCAATACGCCCGAGTCGCTCGATTAACTTCTCAAGAAAACCGGCCTTCATAGTTATGGCGTGGAATAATTAGGAATTAGACCGATACAACGGGAACCCTCTTCGCTGCCTTAGCTCCGAAAGCTTTCGTGAGCAGACGATTCGGCAAATTCAACTTTTTCCTGTGCCGGCCGCACTTCGACGGTCAGCATTTCCACGCGCAGATAATTCAATACGACCGGTGCAAGGATCAAGCCGGGGATCCCCATGAGTCGCTCGCCAATGATCAGCGCAATTAAGGTTAGCCAAACCGGATTCCGAATCCGGTCGCCGATAATCTTACTGTTCAAAAAATATTCCAGCTTGTGAATCAGAACCAAAAACACCAGCGCAAAAATTGCTAGCTTCAGGGACACCGTCAAAGCGACAAACACAATGATGGAATTGCTTATCAGATTGCCGACAATCGGAACAAGGCCGCACAGAAATGTGACTGCAATGAGCACTGGCGCGTGTGGCATTCCTACGGCGACGATGAAAATCGCTGTCAAGCCCGTATTGATTAACGAGATCGTAATCTGCGCGCCCATGACGGTAGAGAAGCTGCGGTAAAAATCGCGGAATCGCGTCGAAACTTCATCGCAGCAAATGGAGTAAAGATTGTTCTTCACGCGATGCGTAGCCCGGTATGGGTCGAGGCCTGTTTTGAAAAAAAGGCTTCCCGCGGCAACGATTCCGAGAACGCAGAAAACCAGCACGGCCGTCATGCTTTTGGCAAAATGGGCGACGTTTCGCAGGTAATGTGCCTCCTGCCCAAGCGCGTCGGTCACTACTTGCCTGAGACTTTCAAAATCGGTGAAAGGTAACTCGATCTGGCGCTTTTGAGCCCAGGCGCTGGCTGAGGGAATAGAAGTGTCAGCTACATCCGGCAACGCCAGAACGGCTGCTCGAGTAAGAAAGACCGCCGCCGTAGCAATCCCGGCCACAACAATGCCAAACAAGATCAGAGCCAGCCACTTTCTTTTGGTGAGAAAATAAAGTTGGCGTAATGCAAAGTATGAAAACAGAACAACCAACAGCGGCGTACCAAGATGCAGAAGACCGACAAGAATAATTGTGGCAGCAAGGACGCCATAGGAGAGCCGCGTGGGGGTGATCATAGGTGGCCTGATTCCTCAAATGTAGCGCAACCGACCAGTTCGCCATAGGACGAATCCACAGGGCCGACTTGCAACGGAAAAGTCGCAAGACGTAGCCACGTCATCGATCAGCCGGGTCGCCGACCCCAGCTATTACGCGGCCTGTCCGGTTTCTTTTTCGGCGCGCTCTTTGAGCGCAGCTTTCCGCGAAAGTTTTACGCGCCCTTTGTCGTCAATGCCGATGCACTTGACCCAAATGATGTCGCCAACTTTCGCAACATCTTCAGTCCGTTTCACGCGAAAATCCGCGAGCTCGGAAATGTGCACCAGCCCATCTTTACCCGGGAACACTTCGACAAACGCGCCGAATTCCTTCGTCGAGACCACACGTCCCTGGTAGGTTTGCCCGATCTCGATCTCACGCGTCATGCCGCCGATGATTTCCTTTGCCCGCGCCATGCTTTCGCCGCTGGTCGCGTAGATGTGCACCGAGCCGTCGTCCTCAATGTTAATTTCAGCGCCAGTCTCCGCGACAATCCCTTTAATGGTCTTGCCGCCGGGGCCGATGAGCGCCCCAATCTTCTCCGGATTAATTTTGATCGTCTCGATCCGTGGCGCGTACTTCGACAGTTCCGGGCGTGGCTTGTCTAGCGCGCTTTGCATGATGCCGAGAATCTTCTGCCGCGCTTCTTTGGCACGTTGGATCGCTTCTGCCAGGATATTGTGGCTGATACCGGGGAGTTTCAGGTCGAGCTGAAAACCAGTGATGCCGACATCCGTCCCGCACAGCTTGAAATCCATGTCGCCAAAGTGGTCCTCGGAACCGATGATATCGGTCAGCAATTCGTAACGTTTTAATTGATGATCATCTCCAAACTCGGTGACTAGCCCGACGGAGATTCCAGCAACCGGTGTCTTCACCGGTACGCCGGCATCCATGAGCGCAAGTGTCCCCGCGCAGACGCTTGCCATGGAGGTCGAGCCATTTGATTCCATGATCTCGCTCGATATGCGGATCGCGTAACGAAAATCCCTTTCGTTCGGCACAACTGGTTCCAGCGAACGTTCTGCCAACGCGCCATGGCCGATCTCGCGCCGACCGGGCCCGCCCGTTCGCCCTGTTTCGCCCACGCTAAACGGCGGAAAGTTGTAGTGCAGAATGAACCGCTTCGATTGTTCGCCGCCGCCGTAGGCGTCCAGCATCTGTGCCTCCTCAATCGGCGCCAGCGTTGCCAGAGCAACCGCCTGCGTTTCCCCGCGCTGGAAAATTGCCGAACCGTGCGCGCGCGGGAGGACGCTTACTTCGCAACTGATTGATCGTAAATCTTGATAGCTGCGGCCATCGACGCGTTTCTGTTTTTCCAAAATGTTGATGCGAAATGCCTTCTTTTGGACGTAGTCAAACGCTTGCGAAATCGCGAAGGGATCGGCTTCGGGATGTTTTTCCAGGATCGCTGCCTTCACTTCCTCACGCAATGCATCAACAGCCTTCGTGCGCGCCACTTTGCCTTCCGTGTAAAGCGCTCCCTCGATCCGGTCGCCTGCAACTTGGTAAGCGATATCGAGCAACTCCTGGTTTACTAGGATCAACTTTGCCTCGCGTTTGGGCTTGCCCACCCTTGTCGCCAGTTCCTTTTGAACTCGAATCATTTCGCGCGCGTGCCCATGCGCGAACTCGAGCGCTTTGATAAAATCGGCTTCCGGCAGTTCCCTGGCTGAACCTTCGATCATGATGACGTCGTTTTCGGTGGCGACATAAACAAGATCGAGATCGCTCTCGGCGCGTTGCGCGTGCGTCGGGTTCGCAACGAACTCGCCGTTCACCCGGCCAACCCTCACTGCACCGATCGGGCCTGCAAACGGAATATCCGAAACACAGAGCGCAGCGGATGCACCGTTGATGGCCAAAATGTCGGGATCATTCTCGCCGTCAGCGCTGAGCAAAATCGAGATGATTTGCGTGTCGTAGAAATATCCCTGGGGAAAGAGCGGCCGCAGCGGCCGATCAATCATGCGCGACGTGAGCGTTTCCTTTTCGGTGGGGCGACCTTCGCGCTTAAAGTAGCCGCCCGGAAACTTTCCGGCGGCTGCTGCCTTTTCGCGATAATCGACCGTAAGCGGAAAAAAATCCTGGCCTTCTTTGATGGTTGTTGCCGACACAGCGCTGACCAGCACCATGGTGTCACCACATGCGACGACGACTGCGCCGTCGGCGAGTCTGGCGATTTTGCCGGTTTCAATTGAGATCGGGGTGGCCCCAATTTGGGCCGTGACCTTCTGTTGCATTTTTATTTTTCCTGGATGTGCGATTCCAGGCCGGTCACCCTGACTGTAGGTTTTAAACCCGCATCAGGATCGCTCGCCGCGGCGAGCTCCACGATTCGAAACTAAAACCTAAAATCCAAGGTGATTACCGCACCTGGAACTGCTGGTTATTCTTGGTTCTTAATTTAGTTACTGCTTCGAGCAGTTCAAACGATCGGACGCGAACACCGTGGTCCGCGGTTATTTGCGCAGGTTCAGTTTGTCGATCAGACTTTTGTAACGATCGGCTTTCGTTTTGCTCAAATAATCGAGCAGACTTCGGCGATGCGCGACCATCTTAAGCAAGCCGCGGCGCGAAGAGTGATCTTTCCGGTTGGTCTTGAGGTGCTCAGTCAAATGCTCGATCCGGCGAGTGAGAAGTGCGACCTGCACATCCGCGCTGCCGGTATCTTTTTCGTGCAACTGGAACTCCTTAAGGTCCAACGTTTGGTTGCTCTCTGCCATAACGAAGGCGCAAATGTAGACGAAGACTGCCTTTTGGCAACCCACCCGCGGAAGCTTTGCGCGGAGTCATGGGCGTTATTCGTATGAGGCATTTGTTTCGCGTGTGCCGTCGTACCACAGACCCAGCCTCTCGCGCGACCGCGCCATGCGAGGCCCGCCGAGAATCATAATGGAGAGTGTGCCAAGAATTTCCTTGGCTGGATACATGCGCAATTTCCGGCCTGATGTCAGAACGGGGTCCCGCAGCACCTTGAAGCGGCCAAGTTTTCTTAACGCGAGGCTAAAATAAACCTCTTCTCCGGCAAAGTATTGCTCATCGAAACCGCCAACTGCCTCGAAATTGCGTCGTGTAGTGAAAAGAAATGCGCCTGCGCCAAGATTGAAGCCAAAATAAACGGCGCAAAACACCCGTAACAAAATGCGGCCCCAGAGTGGGATGAACCCATCCATCACTCCACGCGCGCTGCCACCGCCGTAACCGGCTTTGAGAGCAGCCATCGCTTCATTAACATGCGCAGCGTTAATCCGCGTATCGGCGTCAACGAAAAACAGGTAGTCGCCTCGCGCAGCGCGCGCTCCGGCGTTTCGGGCGGCCGCAATTTGGCGCCGATGGATCGGGACGACCCGGGCACCATCTTGCTCGGCGATTTCTGGCGTCGCATCCGTCGATGCATCATCAACTACGATGATTTCGAACGGTTGAGACACACCGGAAGCCGCAGTGCGAATCGCCGCGAGTGTC
>JBEDUS010000315.1:0-10207 GCA_040414975.1 Candidatus Udaeobacter sp. | reverse complement strand
GCGCCTCGCCCAGCACACTATGCACTATACCGATAAATGGACAGCACTTTCTGACGAGAACTGCTGATCGCTTCTAGACGCGAAGATGTCGCTCACATTAGGTTCGACGCATCATGATCAAGCAAATCAAATTTGTTCGCATTCCAGTCGCCGACCAAAATCGTGCGTTGGATTTTTATACCGACAAACTCGGGTTCACCATTATCACCGATCAGCCTTTCGACGGGAAGCAGCGCTGGATCGAATTGCGAATTCCAAAAGCGGAGACACGCGTCGTGCTGTTCACGCCCGACGGCGACGAAAAGCGCATCGGCTCATTCATGAATATGTCGTCCACGTGCGGCGACATCGAAAAGACATATGCCGAGCTGAAGAAGCGCGGCGTGGAATTTGAAGGCCCGCCGCAAAAACAACCGTGGGGCACCTACGCGATGTTCAAGGACAGCGAAGGCAACCGCTTTGTTGTTTCATCAGACTGAACAAGCAGTGGCGGATTGCGGCGGAGGGCGGCCGCCGCTACAAATGCGGTTGTGCGCGCGACCAGGTTCGAGTTCGAAAAACGGTTCTGGATCATCTGCGCGATCTATTTCATTGGTTTTTGCCTTTCCACGTTCGACCACGTTTCGTTCATTGTCGCTCTGCGGCATTTGATTGCACCGTCGATCGCCGATGGGGGGCCGCAGGCGGTAATGTTCACGCGAATCGTGATCGTCGCGGGTGCGCTGCTCGTATTTCTCGCAGCGGGATTGCGGACGTGGGGAGCGGCCTATTTGCGAACCGAAGTCGTCCACGATACCGCACAACATTCGGACGCGCTCGTAGCTGACGGGCCTTTTCGTTACACGCGCAATCCGCTTTATCTGGCAAACTTGCCGGTGGCGGCTGGAGTCGGCGTCCTGGCCAGCCGTTCCGGATTTATTTTTCTGGTGTTGGCAAACTGGATTTTTGTTCATCGGCTAATTCTTCGTGAGGAAGAATCCCTGCTAAAAACTCAAGGGGAGTTGTATCAGACATATTGCCGAGCGGTCCCGCGTTTCTGGCCCGCGCTGAAGCCGCGGGTTCCGTCTGGAAATCTGCAGCCCGACTGGGGCCAGGCTTTCGCGGGAGAAAGCTTTGTCTGGTTGTTCGGTCTCGCCGAATTATTGATCGCAGCGACTTTGAATCCCTGGATAGGTGTCGCCGCGTTTTCGCTCGGATTCGTCGCACATTTCTTAATCACGCGACAGATCCAAAAGCAGCGAAGCGCGTAGCGCGCGGGGCAAGTCTACAATGTCGGCACGAAGGCTGACAATGCCATCCGCGCGGCGCATACTACGTGACGATGCTTGATCCTTCTGGGGATGAAATGCGCGATTGGAGCAACTCGGTCATCCAGCTCATGACTGAGTATCTCAACGATCTCCGCGATCGCAGAGTTTATGGTCGCATCTCTTCACCCGAGATCCGCGACCGGCTTGACTCTGCGCTTCCTACCAAAGGAATCGATTTTGACGGCCTGCTCAAAATTTTCCGCGATATCATCATTCCGTTTAGCCGACAGAACGCGCATCCGCGCATGTTTGGCTATGTGCAATCGCCCGGAACTCCGCTCGCCGCGTTTGCCGACCTGCTCGCCTCGACCTTAAACGCGAATCTCACAGTCTGGCGTTCCGCGCCAGCTCCAGTGGAACTGGAACGCCTGACGATCGATTGGATCCGGCAAATTCTTGGATTCAATGCTGAGGCCGGTGGCCTCTTTGTCAGTGGTGGGTCGATGGCCAACCTGGCCGCAATCGCCGCGGCGCGGCAGGCGAAAGGTAGCTCGCCAGGTCGCTTGCGCCTGTACGCATCAAGCGAGACGCATTTTTCCATCGCCAAGGCAGCAGCGCTCTTGGGAATCGGGCGGGAAAATGTGCGCCTCGTCGCGGTCGACGAGCATTTCAAAATCCGGACAGACGATCTCGTCGCAAAAATCACCGCTGATCTGGAAGCCGGCTGCGTTCCATTCTGTGTGGCTGCGAATGCCGGAACCGTGAATACCGGCGCGGTCGATTCTCTAATGGAGATTCGGGAGCTTGCGAATCGCTTCCAACTTTGGATGCATGTGGATGGAAGTTATGGCGCCTTCGCCGTCCTGGCGGAATCGGCGAGAAAATTGTTTGCGGGCATTGAGCAGGCGGATTCGATTGCTCTCGACCCCCACAAATGGCTTTATCTTCCGGTAGACGTCGGCTGCGTGATTTACCGCGATCCAGAAGTCGCGCGGGCCGCGTTTTCCCACGAGGCCGAATACACGCGCGTGATCGGCGAGGAGGCAGACGAGGCTTTCGCGTTTTGGCACTATGGCCCGGAGCTGTCGCGACGTTTTCGAGCGCTTAAAGTGTGGATGTTAATGAAGGGAGTCGGACTCGATTTACTGGGCGAGGCCATTGAAAGCAACCTTGCCTGTGCGCGGCACCTCGAGTCGATGGTCCGAGTCAGCGATGATTTCGAGATGGTCGCGCCGGTCGAGCTGTCAATCTTCTGTTTTCGTCATGTGCCGTCGCATCTCAGAAGCGAATCGACTCAGGCGATCGACGATTTTAATGAACGATTGCTGATCGCTCTGCAGCGAGATGGCAGCTCGTATCTCTCCAATACTACGCTGAGTGGCCGCTTCGCATTGCGCGGTTGCGTGCTGAACTATCGGACCACCTTGCGTGATATGGAGATCCTGCTCGACGATTTGCGCCGGGTAGCAACAACGTTACCAACTTCTGTCCAAGCGTAGACCGCTTATTGCACTATTTCGTGCCGGCGCGCGTGTAGTTGATCTCCATCGTCTTCTTTTCCTGGCCGCCCTGGTTTTCGTACCATTCCAACATCATATGATTGTTATCGGGGACCTTCAGCACTTCGCGCACTTGTGATTTTATTCCCGGCACAGGCTCCACCTCCATGTTGTAAGTGAACGTCTTGGTCGTGGGATCGTAGGTGCCTTCCGAAAACTCAATGCCGGTGCCCATGTTATCGACCCATGAGGAGACGAACTTTTTCTTCACGTTGTCGTAGCCTTCGACTGCCATGCCTTTGAATTGCACATCTTTCATTTTGCCGCTTTCACCTGGCATCTGCACATTCCCAGTGACATCCATGGTCACGTAACGACCGTCCATGATGCTCTTGCGGGTGGCCGTGCCTTTGGATTCCTGCGGCTTGGCGGTCGGGTCTGGGTTCGTCCAGAACTTGAGGGTATAATTCCAATTGCCGTCGAGGCCCGTCAGGAGCTTGTGGTTGTCATTCAACTTCGAGAGCTGCACCATTTGCTTCATCATCTCCTGCTGGTTCCCTTGGCCGCTCGGAGCTGCCGCAGACCCTGTAGCAGCGGCGGGCGATTCCGCTGAAGTCTGCGCAAACGAGGGAATTGCGAGCAATATCGCAAATAGAATTGTGAATAATGCGATGGGTATTTTCATGCCCGGATTCTGTCAGTGATCATTGGCGACTGGCAAGCGACAAGTGCGAAACCTGAAAGCAAACACTCGCACCAGAAATGCTTCCGCGTAAGATTCTGACGATGAAACGAGAGAATCCTACGATTGAAATTTGTCCCGGCATTACGCGACGAACGGTCGCACATGGCAAAAACATGTATCAGATGATGGCGACGCTCGCGGCCGGGAGTGTGATGCCCGCGCATTCACATCCGCAAGAGCAGATCGTTCACATTATCGAAGGGCAGATCCGGCTCATTGTTGAGGGCGTACCACACGAGCTTTCAACCGGCGATTCTTTCTATCTCGGGAGCAATGTGCCGCACGGCGTAGAAACATTATTGCCGACGCGTGTGCTCGATACGTTCAGTCCGCCCCGAAACGATTACCTTGCGATCGACGAGAGAGTTCGCCACGGCACGTTGTAGGCGCTTCAGTCCAGTTGATTCGCCACTGCTGCTGACGCAGCCGCCTCTACACCCGCTTCGCGGAACGCTTGTTCCTATTTCTCCTCGCAACAGCGCGCCTGTTTCTCGCTCCTGAGCCAGCGCGCCCGGCGGTCACGCTATGGAAGCCACGAATCATCGCTTCGCGAATGATTGCTTCTTCGGCCGGATCCGTTGCTTTTACCATTTGCTCCGCTAGTTCAGACAATTCTTTGCCGCTGAGCCGCCGTTTGGCAGTCAACTGACGGACAAAACGGACCACACCCAACTGTTCTTTCACGTCGAGGCGCTTGATCTCCTCGATGATCTCCTTGGGGGTCATGCCCAAAGTGTATTGCGAAGAGTAAGGACAAGCAATCGGAACGCTTATGGCACGAAGGTCAGTGCTCCGAGCACAATCAGTCTTATTTGCATTGATCGATAAAGATTTCCCAGCGCTTTACGCTTTCCAGTTTCAGGATGCCGTGCGTGGTCCAGGGGTCGTCTTTCAATTTCTCTCGCACTTCATTTTCGTCTTTGGCATTGAGAATCAGCAAAGCGCCGCCTTCATCGACCAAGGGACCACCCATTAAAATGAACCCCTCGTCGACGAGTTGATCGATGAACTTGGCATGCTCATCCCAAAAAGGCTGCTCGCGTGTCCCCTTGGCAAAATCGCGGTTGGGGCCGGCTGCAGAAATTGCCAGGAACGCCGCTTTCATTAGAGAACGGCTTTCAAACGTTTGCGCATGGCGTCAGCCTTTTGGCTCGTCAGCGACCCGTAGCACAACTTTTCCGCGCGTGTGATGCGTCGCAGCCTGTTGTTGTGCCGCGACCGCTTCACTCGACGGGAGAACCTGTGTCACGATTGGTTTGATCTTCCCCGCGTCGATCATTCGCGCGATCTCTGCGAGGTCTCCCGCATCCGGGTGAACCGAGATTGCCGCTCCGTGAATGCCGCGTTTCTGGAGTTCGGCCCGATCGGGAAGCGCAACCAGTGACATGACAATGCCGCCTTTCTTCACAACGTCATAAGAGCGAGCCAGCGTTTCTTTGCCCACCGGATCGAGAACGACGTCCACATCCTTCGCAACGTCTTCAAATTTCGTCTTCGTATAGTCCACCGCCACATCCGCACCGAGTTGCTTCAGGAGGTCCTGGTTTGCAGCCGAAGCGGTCGCAATAACACGAGCGCCGCGCGCTTTCGCGATCTGGATTGCAAAACTACCGACGCCGCCTGAGCCGCCGTGAATGAGAACCGTTTGTCCCGGCTGGAGCTTTGCCACATCCACGAGCGCCTGCCACGCGGTCAGCGCGCCCATCGGGACTGCCGCTGCCTCCACGAAGTTAAGAGATTTGGGTTTCGCAGCCACCTCCCATTCTTTGACCGTGACATAATCCGCCCAGCCGCCGCCGAAAGTTGGATAACCGTAAACGGCTTCGCCGACTTTGAGTTTCGTGACGTCCGCGCCCGTTTTCTCGACGACGCCGGCGATGTCGTAACCAGGAATCAATGGCAGATGTGTGCCGAATTCTTTTGCATATTTGCCGCTGAGCGTGAGCGGGTCCGCCGGATTAACGCTGCTGGCGATCACGCGCACGAGAGCTTCGTCTCTGGCCGGTTCGGGTCGCGGCACCTCTTCAAATTTCAAGACTTCGGGCGCGCCGTACTCATGGGCGACAACGGCTTTCATCTTTGGCTTTTCGCCAGCGCGCGCGAGGTAGGAAAGAAGTGTAAGAATTGCGACACCCAGAAATGCGGGAGAGCGGTAACGGATTTGCACAGCCTTAGCCTCGTGCGCGATTGCCTGTGGCGCGAACTGAAATTCCGATATTGGGTCTGCGGCTGACCCGCCTTTGAGTCAGCGCCGTTGTGGCAAGCACAGCCGCCTCTACACCGCTTCGCGGAAAACCGCGCCGGTAAGATATTAGCTTTCGATTGAAGCCGGCCGCGCTAAGTGCACAGTAATCACAACAAGTTGAAAGCCACTTCCACTGCTCAGAGTTCCGGTGCGAGGAGAATGATCATGGCCCTCGCTGTGACAATGACGGTCTGCGTGGTGTCGCTGATAATCGCCGGCGTTGCCAGCTTGGTCTCGCTGGCTGAAAGAATTCATCCAATCGCTGGTACCATCGTATTCTGGCTCATTTGCCTGACGGCCGGAGTGTTTGCGCTGTACTATGCAGTTGCATACGCGAGGCTTCCCGCGGCGCTCGGCCCACCTGAGGAGGATTCCGGTCCGAAGTACGATGCCTACTTGCAGCTTGTCCGTGCACGCCTCGCCACAAATCCCCGGACGCGCGATCTGCCTGTCGTTACAAAGGAAGAGATCGAAAAGGCAATTGGGCATCTGTCTACCCAGGCGGATTCAGTCGTCCGCAGAACAGCGAGCACGGTATTTCTCAGCACAGCCCTGATGCAAAATGGCCGGCTGGATGGACTCGTTGTCCTCTTTACTCAAATTCAAATGGTCGGACGTATCGCGCGCATTTATGTGCAGCGTCCTTCACCTCGCGAACTCGTGCGATTGTATGCGAATGTTGCCAGCACGGCTTTTATCGCAAGCGGGCTTGAGTCGCTTGACCTAGGAGAAATGGTTGCGCCGCTTGCAGCCTCTTTGGTGCCGGCGCTCAAAGGCGGAATCCCAGGCTTGAGCGGCATCTCAGCTCTCCTGGTGAAATGTGTTTCGAATGGCGCCGCAAACGCGTTCCTCACGCTGCGCGTAGGAGAAGTCGCGCGACGCTATTGCGAACTCACTTCAAAATGTCCGCCCGAACTCATTCGCAAATCCGCCACAGCTGCGGCGGTTCAGCATCTTGGTCGAATCGTGCGCGAAAACGGCGCGCTGGTGGTGAAGAAAATTTGGACGAGCACGGGGCGAGCGCTCATCGACAGCGGCGTATCGAAAGCCGAGGACATTGCAGGCGCGACGCGCGATCTTTTTAGCAAAATTTCACCCTGGCGATTGAAAGAAGAAGATCCGGTCACACATCCCTGAACGTGAAGACGATAGAATCGTAATCTTTGGCAGCCCGTACGATCTAACGATCCGATTTCGCATCCGTCGGAACGTTGGAAGCGTGCAAATGGAGAATGAGCCACTGCCCGTTCATATTGGTAAGCACAAGCGTTCGACGCCCGGTCCGCTCTTCATTTCTGAGATGGAATGAGACCACGGCGTTCTGGCCGGGCATGAGTTGAATCGCAAGATCCTCGGGCCCGAGATGGTGAAACGGCGGACCAGACTTCGCAGTGCTGCGGATTGAAGCGAAAACACGCTCGAACCGTCGCCGTATTGCCTGCTCACCTTCAATACGTTCGGGCGGCTCCGGCGTCGGGAAAAACACAGTTGCGTCATCAGCGAAACACGCAATGAACTGTTCGATATCGAGCTCTTCGAACGCGTGCAAAAAGTTTCGAGTGAATGCTTCAATGGCTGCGCGATTGCCGGATTCGTTAGGCTCGATGGGGCGCGCCAACGGGGACGCCGCGATCAGAATTGAAATCACCAGAACGATGGGGCTTTTGCTAGTCATCGGCACGAGAGACGATACTTGAAATCGCCAATCCCGCTGATGTTGCTGCCATCTGCACACGAGATAGTTTTGTAAATGAGATTTTTTTGGCAACCGATTGCTTTTCTGATTGCGGCAAGTGCCGCTTTTGTTCATGCGGATTCTGCTCCCCAGTTACGAGAACAAAAGGTAGACATTGGGGGAAGCGTCTCCTTAGGTGTTATTGAAGCCGGCAAGCCAGACGGCCAACCCGTGCTCGTTTTCATTCCTGGCTGGAGCACAAGCGGTGACATCTGGCGCCGCCAAATTGAGACGTTCGCAAAAACAAACCGGGTAATCACTTTCGATCCGCGTTCGGAAGGTGAATCGTCGAAGACAACAACCGGAAACACGCCGGAAACGCGCGCACAAGATTTACATGTATTGCTGGAGACGCTCGGCGTCCGGCGACCTGTTCTGATTGGGTGGTCGCAAGGAGTTCAGGACGTCGCCGCTTTTGTTGAGCGTTATGGTGCCGAAGATCTCGCGGGAATCGTGCTAGTGGACGCAGCCGTAGCCGATGGAGCCGACGGAATGGCCGCGCGTCCGCAAGAAACCGCAGCGCAATTCAAAATGTTCGCCATTTACCAGGCGCATCAGCAGGAATATTTGGGCGGCATGATGCGGGCAATTATCAGCAAACCGCAGAGGGACGGAGCGATCAAACAGCTGGTTAACACTGGAATGAAAACTCCAACTGACATAGGCGTCGCCATGCTCATCGCCGACATGTTTGGCGTGAATCGGACACCAGTGCTTAAGAAAATTGATTGCCCAACGCTGGTCATCGCCTCGGCGAAGTCGGATGAACTCGCTCGCCAGCAGGCAGCTGCAAACCAGATTCCGCATGCGCGCTTCGAAAAAGTCGAGGACGCAGCGCACGCAGTTTTTCTCGATCAACCGGATCGTTTTAACGAGTTGCTCAAGAGCTTTATCGCCAACCTGAAGACAAATGGTCCGACTCACTAGGTTGGTCGTCTAACCCGCTCTGCTACCGCGTTTGATTCACCTCTCCGTTCGAAAGGGAGAAGGCAGGGTGAGGGTCCAGGTTTAAGAACCCCCGGCATCGCCTTTTCGTCTGTTGCGTCAAAAGCAGTGGAACAAATCCTTCGCCGAAGTCTCGCTGCAAACCGGAAGCCCCGGAGCAAGAAACATTTCTCTTGACTCGCAAAAATCTGAGAAAGGTGCGGCCGTTCGACAATTGTCTTTCGTATTCCTTCTGGAGAATCGCTGTTATGAACCGAAAAGAAGCCATTATGGGAATAGCCACCATCGCTGCCGCCGCGGCAGCTCCATCCATTGCGAGTGCGCAGACACCGGAAGCCTAAGCCGAGAACCCCGAGTTGGAACCAATTCGCGCTTTGCTCAAAGCATACGATACGGCCCTTACTAACCACGATCTCAATGGGGTAATGGCTACCCTGTCCGACAAAGCCGCAATCATGGGCTGCGGCCCCGGCGAAATCTGGTCAGGTGCAGACGAAATCAAAGCGGCCCATCAAAAATTATTTGAGGGGTTCGACGCTCGACAACAAGGTTTTGACTATGAGTTCAACATTGGCCAGGTCATGTCGGACGCGGCTTGGATGCTGACGTCCGGAAACGTCAATGGAACGAAGGGAGGAGAAGAGTTTACGTTCCCTGTCAACATATCGCTAATCGCCACGAAACAAGGAGGGAAGTGGCTTATCGCCGCCATGCATTTTTCGACGGTAACTGACGAACCAGAGGAGTAACGACCTCGTATTCTATTGCTATGAATAATCAACCATCATTTGAAACGGCAGGACCTGAGAAGGAACAGCAGTCGCTAGACAGGCGCTTGTTTATCCGGAGCATGGGCAAATGGTCTGGTGCGGCAATTGCGGCGGTGGGATTTGGCGGTGCTTGGCTTGCTAGCGCGCCAGAGGCCAACGCTGGGATTTGGATCAACCGATGGGGCGCTCCTCGTCGTCGGCGCGGGAGGTGGATCAACCGATGGGGCCCTCCGCGTCATCCCGGAGCGTGGATCAATACGTGGGGTCCTCCTCGCCCAGGTGGATGGATCAATTGGTGGTAACCTGGAACAGTGGATAAATTTGCATGTCCGAGTAAGCCGATCCTCCGATAACCATACTGCCGTCAGCTTTGGCTGAAACACAAGGTGATCGGCCCTTCGTCGCTATCGTCAGGAGTCGACAGGAACTCTGCCGATGGCTGAGCAATCCGCTCCCCGGTCTGAGATGGCTCCTGGTCGAAGGAATGTTGGGAGACCCGGAGGCTTGGACGGAGGCAGCGCATATCGATTCTAACATTCCTTTGGATGTCGTTCTTTCCGACCCTGCTTTGGAGTTTTCTCATCTTTACCGACTGGTGGATGCGTGTGCAGTCCGTGCCATCCGGGTCACAATGCCCGCTGCTCCGGGTTTGACGAAAGCGATTAGACTGGCGGCGGCTTTGCGACTCCCAGTTCGGGTGTTGCCAGGTCAGCCGTCGGCTGCGGCGCTAGAAGAGCTACATGAGGCTTTGCTGTTCTATCTTCACGAGCCAACGGTCGACGCCCCTGTGGAGTTCTTTCACTCTGCGTTGGCCACCTTGTGCGATTGGGACGCTGGTTCGCTATGGACAATACTTGAGCAGGATCCGGACGGATTTCGTCATTATGATGCTGATGGACAAGCAAGAGTGCCTCGGACAAAGGATGCCGACCAGTCGCAAATCACATTTGTTGAGAATCACTTTAGCCGTCTGATCGCTCAAGGCGCGGAGTGCGCGACCTGCTCGTGGCAACGGCCA
>JBEDUS010000314.1:0-6713 GCA_040414975.1 Candidatus Udaeobacter sp. | reverse complement strand
AACGGAAATCTCGAATTCTATTCTAACGCAATTGGAGGCGTTTAATCTTAACCCGACGCAATTGGAAAAGTTGAAAGACGCATTGAGGCGTGGCGGGCGATTGGAAGTATGGTCACAGGATGGCAAGGAGTACCCAATGGTCATCTCGAAAATTCCAGACCACCGAACTTCAAACCATCAAACTCCGGAAAAGTACAAGTGGACCGGGTACGATTATCGAGAGCAATTGCAACTGGCCAAACAGACGCGAAATGCTCTTCTGGCTGTGTTGGCCGAATTGCACCGATTGCATTTCCAGGCTTGGAACAAAAGGAATCCGATCAGATTCGGTAATTCCATGCTTGGGTCTTTAGGTTTCAGTCATCACGAGAAGATTAGGGCTCTTCAAGCTCTGGAAAAAGCCGGCTGGATTGCGGTCGAATGGCAGAAGCGCAAATCGCCACAAATTACAATTAAGAAAGGATTGTCCCTTGGACTTTAACATCCAAGCACATGGATCTAAACATCCAACAGGGTCCGTTATTTATTATTATTATGTTATTATGTTCTTGTACTGAGCACTAAGTAGTACCACAGAATTGAATGACTCCCGTGCTGGCGCGTTCTTCCGAACTCGTGAGGATTTTAAACCTATGTCTCAAACATCGAGAGGAGTAAACCCCAAAGCTGAATCGGCGAGTGGTGAGTACGACAGGAGACGGGCCGCCGGCATACAACAGCCGGGCATCCAACACATGGAACGTTTGTTCAAGCTCAGGCAAGGACAGTTGCGCCATTATCGCGCTAACTACATCAGCCGGACGAGGAGAAAGCCGTGAGTCTATTCGATGTTACACAGTTTGAACGGAACATTGATGAACCCGGACAGTTATGTTGAGAACAACATAAGCATACATGCTACCCCCCGAAGTGGATGCGCTACCCCGGTGATAGGTTCTGCGACGGCTGAACGAACAAGCGGCTGCAGTGAGCCACGAAAAATAACCAGATTCTGCGTGCACAATTTGGCTGTCGGCGTCGTTCTGTGGTAAAAGGCTAGAGAGAAGTGACCTGGAAAAAGCGTCATTCATGCCTAGGCGCCGTAATCACGACGACTGACGCTGCGGTGTTGCTGCAAATGGATGAGCGGAGCGTCCAGAGAGCGGCAAAAGCGGGATTCATTCAGCACGCCAAAGGCAAATCGGGGAAGCCCGTGCGAGGGCGCTTCATCCTGAGCGAATTAGTCTCCAGTTACATTCAGCACTTGCGCAAAGTTCTTGCCTCGGATCCGCAAGAAATCGAACTTCGCGCCGCTAAATTGCGCA
Source organism: Candidatus Udaeobacter sp. (assembly GCA_040414975.1). Taxonomy (GTDB): domain Bacteria; phylum Verrucomicrobiota; class Verrucomicrobiia; order Chthoniobacterales; family UBA10450; genus Udaeobacter. The sequence goes on along the minus strand of JBEDUS010000314.1, from coordinate 5,409 downwards.
AAGCGTTGGCCGACGCTGAGCGAGCTGAATTGGAGCTTGCGCTTTTCAAGAACCAACTCCACACCAGTGACGCCGTGCTATTCGTGTGGTCTGCCCGGATCGGAGCCAGTCGGAAACGGCTGTTAGCTGTGCCTACGCGCCTAGCGCCGCATTTGGTCGGGAAGACCGATCAGAAGAAAATCTACAATGCCATTTACGGAGAAATCACGATGGCCTTGGAAGACGTTTCCGGATTGACTCAAAAAGATTTCGCAAAACAGAACCGGGAATTTCTAAAGACACATCGATCCAATGGAGAGTGATGTGGCACAGCTCAAGACAACGTCTGCGATCGCAGACGAAGCCTGGTTACTGTGGCGGCCGCCTCCGAAACTCACTTTGAGCGAATGGGCCGATCGTTACCGGATCTTGTCGAGTGAATCCAGTGCTGAGCCTGGCCAGTGGATCACAGCAAAGGCGCCATATGAACGAGAAATCATGGATGCAATTTCCAATTCGGAAGTACCGCGGATTGCGATACAGAAGGCGAGTCAGATGGGCATCACCGACTGTCTTCTCAATGCGATTGGATATCTGATTGATCAGGATCCATGCCCGATTTTGATGGTGCAACCCACGATCGAATTAAGTGAATGCTTCAGCACTGATCGTTTCCGGCCGATGATCAGAGATATGCCACGGCTGCACGGACTAGTTGCCAAGCCGCGAGCTCGAGATTCACAGAACACGTTGCGCCGAACAAGTTTCAAAGGCGGCTTTCTCGCGCTTGGCGGCGCCAATTCCAGCGGCGAGTTTATCCGGACGTTCTGTACGAATCGCATTCTTAGACGAAGCCGACCGCTATCCTTTGTCCGCGGGAACAGAGGGCAATCCCGTGGCGCTAGCAATCGCCCGCACTACTGCGTTTTGGAATCGCCAAATTGTGATCGCGAGTAGTCCCAGCATTAAAGGCGCGAGCCATATCGAGAGAGAGATGGAACACTCGACCCAAGAACATTGGTACCTGCCATGTCCGAGCTGCGGATTCATGCAGGTTTTGGAATGGAATCGGATTCGGTTTGCCGATTACACACATCGCTGTCTCCAATGCAATGAACATGCGCCTAAATACCGCTGGTTAGGCGGCGGAGGTCAATGGCGGGTACATCGGCCCCAGGACAAATTGGGAAGACCGCTCACAACCCGTGGTTTTTATCTCTCGGGTCTTTATAACCCGTGGATCGGCTGGGAGATCTTGGGAATCGAGTATGCGCGTGCGCACAAAGCGATCGAGGCAGGTGACGCCGAGCCAATGAAAGTATTTCGTAACACCCGCCTGGGACAATTATGGGAAGACATTAGCGAAAGGGTGGAGGTTGATTTGTACCATGAACGACGCGAAGTCTATTCCTGAAGTGCCGACTGGCGTGCTGGTTTTAACTGGCGGCGTCGATGTCGGCGAGAAGATGCTCAACTACGAAGTCGTAGGTTGGGGCAAAGGCCGGGAGAGTTGGGGCATCGAATACGGGATCCTCGATGGAGATCCCCGCGAAGAGAATGTCTGGCGAATGTTGGACCGAGCCGTTTGCCATCGGGTGTTCACCTGCAGCGACCAAAAGAAAATGCGCGTCAAAAGAATTGCTATCGATGCCGGGTATGCAGCCGATTTTGTTTATGGGTACGTTAAATCGCGTTCACCACGTTGCATCGCTACCAAGGGGATTGGCGGTTTGGGCAAGCCATTCATTTTAGGTGCTGGGACAGTCACCAAGGCGAGCCGTGTGCGTTTGCAACTTTTGGGTGTTGATGCCGGCAAGGAAGAAATCGTTAATCGTCTTCGCGTGGAAAAGCCAGGACCGGGTTATTGTCATTTTCCTCAACTGGAAAATGGGGAACCAATGCGTGGGTATGATGAGACATTTTTTGCGGGACTCAGAGCTGAACACAGGGAAATCCGGCACAAACTTGGTTTCCGGACTTACGTATGGACGAAGCTGCCAAGTCAGCGGAACGAACCGTTCGACTGCAGAATTCTGGCATTGGCTGCTTTAGTGATGCCCTCCAGCTGGATTAATCTGGACACGATGAGCCGCGATGTTTTCGAAAATCAGGCTGCCGAAGCTGATCTGGCTTCATCTCCGTTCGGTGCGCGGCGAATGGGTGGCACAGAAAATTTGCCCATCGAGGATTTTCGCATTCGCAGATTTATCCGGCCCCATGTTATCGGGGAATCGCCACCAAGCCCGTGGGGGGCCTTGTGGTGAGTTGACATCCGCGGCCGACCGGCTGGGATGCGTACCGGGAAGCGGCGTCAGATCTTAACCTGGCTGAGCGCTCGAACTCGCAAAAAGGGCAACGAACAGAAAATGAGTTCTCTTCATTAAGTCGCTACCGGGAACCGGCCAGATTCAATTTTAGAATTCGTTCAACTTCTCGAATTGCCTGCGGATTGTATTGGGCGCCGTGATCTGAATTGACGATTAACTCCGACTGCGCGCCCGGAAGATGCGAGCTCCAGTATGGAACTACACCGTCGGAACTGTTCGGTGTGTTGCCACGGCCGCGATCACCGATGATCGAATGGTAAGGAATACCGCGCGCGATCGGCAGCTTGTTCACCGCTTCCACAAACCGATCGTTAGGCTCGAGCGTGTCGATACTGTTCGGCAGGCGGTTTAGGGGCCGGGCGGCTGGATCCGCGATGAGAAGCGGTTTTACTGAGGCGTAGACCGTATCGAAAGGCCGCGGCGTCTTAACCAGAGCGGCACCGATGCGGCCAATCCAATTCGAGGCTAGATCACTTCCGCGATGTGGAGTCGAAATAAATATCACCCGTTGCACGTCCGGCCTATGATTAAAAATGAACGCTTCCTCCAACGGTTTGCGCGTGTCGTTGGCCAGAGGAGTTTTAGCTGGAGGCGTAGCAAAAAAAGTCCGCCAAATTTTGTCGCCCGCATCTGTGATCATCAGTCGGCAAATCATTCCGCCCATGCTGTGACCGATCAGGACGATTCGCTTGTGGTTCGGGAAGGCGCGCTCGATTCCATCGAGATCCTGGCGGAAGAGCGCGGCCGCGTACGGATAAGGATAACCACTCGGGTAACTGAAAAACCAAAATTGGTAATGTTCTCGAATCCAGCGGTCGTCGCGAAGGGAGTCGATCATCGGCGCCCAACTCGCTCCAGTTTCCTGCAAGCCATGAACGAAAATCACAGGTGTCCGCGCTGGATCGAATTGCTGCAACCGACAAAGCATAGCTGTGTCGGCATATGCTCCCGGATTCATGACGCGTGAGAGCCCAAGCCGTTCCGGGCGTTCACGAGCAATCAGCAGTGCGGTGGGCGCATCAAAATCGGCGGCAAGCGGAACGGTTTGCTTGTTTAGCGTTATTCGTTCTGTCTTTAATGGATCGATAAACTCCAGCTGCGCTTGGCGGCCGGAGAAGCGTACGACTGCGGTGATTGGCGCGTAAACGCGGCGAAATTTATATTGCTGACGAAAGTATGGACTTTCCGCGCGTCCGACAACTGCAATCGGCGCACCAATGCCGCTCACAGTCGAGTAGGTTTTGAAAAACGTTCCGCCAATCTTCAGCGTGTCGGTCGGAAGTAAATCGTATCGGCTGGGATCGTGCTCCGCATCGACGGGCTTCGGAGATACGAGAGTATAACGGCCCTGATCCGTCAAAACGGTGACCGGATGCCGCCACGGCTCGACATCTGTTCGATCGACATCATGGGCGACGCGCGCCACGGCGAAGTTATAGATGCTTCGCGCCGATTCGTTTTTCCGCTGTCGTTCCAAGACTTCATACGAAATTTTGGCAGCCAGCAGGTCATGGCCCAGTGCTGCCAACGGCTGTTCATGTTCTGCTGCAACCAGGTATTTTGTTGCGGAGTCCAGCGGCTCTTCCACTCGTAATCCTGTTGGCAGGCGTGCCGGTATCGTTTTTACCGTCGCCAGATGAGAGGCGCATCCGCACCATGTAAAAAGAGCGAGGGCAATGGTGAACCTCATTCCCAATCGCCATGTTCCCGTAAGCGCTGAAGTCATGATTTTCATCCCATCTGACTCCATCGTGCTATTGTCCGTGAAGTTGTAACACCGCGGGCATCGCGTAGAAGACGCGCAGCCGTGCTTTTCGCGCCGCCTCCAGGATACGCAACATGGCGATCGTCACCTGGGGCAGCCGGCTGAGCCGGACCAGCACGTCCAGCCAGGGATGCATCCCTGTCGGACTCGGCGGCAGGGCGTCCGTCAAAGCCGGGTCGGCGATGTCCCGGCGCGCCAAGAAGAACTCAGGATCGGCGCTGTCGAACACGATCACTGCTAGCCGGTCGTCGGTCTCTGCGGCGGTGAGCAACTGCTGCAGCTCGCCGATCATTGCGGCGTCGATCAGATTGATCGGCGGGTTGGCGAAGGTCACGACCCACAGGGCTGGTGACCGTTTGTCGATCGTCAGGCGCGGTTGTTCGCTGCTCATTGCGACTCCTCCTTAAAAACATCCTCATGCCAGTGTGGGCATTCTCGAACCAGTAGTGCTCGATGCGTGCCCATATATTCCTCGCTAATCAGCAGCTTTGCGCAACGCAGTTTCCAGCTCGATGTCAAGGGCGCGGCCCACCTCGGTCACTCGCTCATCGCCATACTGGCCAAAGAAGGAAGATGGCTTGTCATATTCAAAAACGCCCTTGCCCCGCTCGTCTTCGAACAGAACCACGCGGAGCGGCGCGTAAAGAGCAGCCGAGAGCTTATAGCGAGTCATCTTTGAGGCAGTCAGGGGATTGCCGATCTCATATTGCAGCGCATTGCGTCTGCCGCCAAACGTCTGCAATAGGGAGCCGTGATCGCGCTGCTCGAAGATCGACAGCTTTGGCCCGTTCTCATCGTACTCGATCGCGCGCTTCTGATTACCGCTTCGCAGCACCTCAGCAATGCTGGCGTCCAGAGATGGTAACGTCTCTTCGAGCCTTCGCCGGACCTCCGCGAACGACCGTCCTGACGAAATCTTGATGTGCTCAACCGCGATGGTTTGCGAAGTGTAGGTAGCTTGCGTGGTGGCTTTGGTCATGTCGCGCCTCTCAAGTATGATTGATGTCTGGTCCGACCAGACGTTTCGCCAGGGATTGTTTCATAATGCATGTCTCCGTCAGGTAGCTTGTGAACTATCAAGGGGCGTAACGGGTGAAGTAGGTGTGAGTTGGGCTCGTTCCGGCCAGAGGTATTGAAAGATCACGGTGGTAACGGCGATGCCGATCAAAATGCCGACGACGCGGTCGCGAATTTTATCAAGATCGGTGTCGGGTGCGTAGCCTTGGAACATGCTGAGGAAAAAAGCGAACGCGATTTGGAAACCGGCATAGCTGATGCGTTCGCTCCCGGTTGCCACCCAGGCGGCAACTGCCGTGACCGCGGCGACGAGCACAATCA
>JBEDUS010000313.1:0-5030 GCA_040414975.1 Candidatus Udaeobacter sp. | reverse complement strand
GGTGAAGGTGCCGTTGGCAGCACGCACGAAGCCGTGGCATCGTGCGTTATTGTCGCTGTAAAATCCCACGATCTCCCCAGATGGGTTGATGCCGTAACCACGGGTGCCCTGGCCGGGCCCGATGGTTCCACAAGATGCTGAACAAGTCCCGGCGGCCGGATCGTCGAAAATGGTAAAGGTCCCATCGGGAGCACGTAGAAAGCCGTGCCGGGCATTATTGGCGTCCCGGATGAATCCCGTAATCGCGCCTAAATTGTTCATGCCATTAGCAAAGGTGCCCTGGCCTGCCCCTGTGCCGGCGCCCGGTGCATCGAATGTGGTGATGGTCGTGTTCGCTCCGCCAGCATTCACGGAAAGGCCGAGCCACAACGTGCAGAAAACCAGGCAAGGCGCCCTTCGTAGACGCAGGTAGACGTTGGGCATGCAAACAGATTTCGAAATTTTGGTGTGAGTGTTAGTTTTCATACCAAGGTAAGCAATAAATCCAGCGAAAACGGCTCAAAAATTCTTGGGAAATTAAAAGTCCTACTATTCCGATTTTGCACTTTTACACTCCGATAACCGCCGCGACGGTTGCCCTACGGTTAACGAGATCGCGGAACTGGAGGAGATTAACGATCTTATGGATCGTGAATTGCCGGACTATGTCGTTCTCCCGCTTTTGATGGACGCTTTCCGCAATGAACTGTATAATCTTCCGGGCCCACGAGCGAACATGCGAATGAGTCGCGACCTCGTAAAACATCCGGCAAACGGCGAAGCGTCAATTGCCGCTGCGGCAAGGGTGGATAAGCAGGCACTGGTCGAAATGATGCCTGAAGTGTACGAAGAACTGAGGCATTTGGCTGCCAGTTATCTCCAAAGAGAGCGACTGGACCACACGTTGCAACGGACGGCGCTGGTTCATGAAGCCTATTTGCGCCTGGCCGATCAGGACCGGGGAGCTGTGTGGCGCGATCGCGCCCATTTTTTCGCGATCTTCGCACGGATTATGCGCGAAACGTTGACTAATTATGCTGTTGCTCGGCAGCGAGAAAAACGCGGCGGCACAGATCCGGCCGGGCGGGCACTCGAATTTTACGAACGACGAAACATCGACATTGGCGCCCTAGACGCTGCGCTGAAGGACCTTGAAGCGCTGGACCCACGACAAGCACAGATTGTGGAATTACGCTTTTTCATTGGCTTAACCGTAGCGGAGATTGCTTCGCTCATGGAAGTTTCCACCGCAACAGTAAAGCGGGAATGGGCTACGGCGAAAATCTGGCTTCGACACGAATTATCTCGCAACACCTAAACACACTACTTCTGTGCGCTGCGATACAATAACGGCAAGCGGGGAAAGATCATGAACGCGGATCGATGGCAAAAACTCAAATCGATTCTCGCTGAAGTGCTCGAGCACGAATCAACTTCGACCAGAAGCGCGGTGATCGGCCGTTCCTGCGCTAATGATGTCGATCTTTTGCGTGAGATCGAATCTCTTCTGGCCGCTGAGGCCGACGCGACGGATCCTTTGGAGGAATGCGCTGATAACCTTGCCGTTGCGGTTCCGCTTCAAGACCTTTCTGACATTGGGCGGCGGGTAGGCGCCTACGTGATTATTCGCCAAATTGGCCGAGGCGGAATGGGAACGGTTTATCTCGCAGCGCGCGCAGATGGATATTTCGAAAAAGAGGTAGCTATCAAGGTATTGAACCGCAGCGCTGCAAAGGAGGATGTGCTTCGTCGATTCGTCGCGGAACGCGAAGTCTTGGCCCGCCTCGATCATCCAAATATTGCCAGACTAATTGATGCCGGCACGATGGATGACGGCCGACCCTATTTCATAATGGAATACATCGGCGGGGTGCCGATTACACGCTATGTCGAAGAAAGAGCCAATACGCTGACCGATCGGCTTAACCTTTTTCTTAAAGTGAGCGCTGCGGTCCAGGCGGCGCACTGTAAATCCGTCATTCATCGCGATCTGAAGCCGAATAACATTCTGGTTAACCATGAAGGTGAACCGAAGTTACTCGATTTTGGAATTGCCAAGGTGATCGGGAACAAGACAAGTCCCCTTGAAATTACTTCCTTCAAGCAGCAACGACTTACACCTAGCTCGGCTTCACCGGAACAGGTCAAGGGCGAACCAGTCACCGTTTCCAGCGACATCTACGCGCTTGGAGTAGTGCTTTATGAAATGTTAACAGGTGTTAGACCTCATCGGTTTGAGACATCTAATCCCACTGAAGAGGAATTAGTTGAAGTTATTTGCAAGCAGCTGCCAGTTCTTCCAAGTCTCGCGGTAAAGGATCGCGAGCGACAGCATCTACTCCGAGGCGATTTGGACGCTATTCTGGTTCGCGCTCTTCAAAAGGAACCGAGCCTCAGGTATTCTTCGGTCGCCGGGTTTGCAGAGGATGTCCGACGCCATCTTGCCGGAAAGCCAGTGCAAGCGCGAGGTAGCAAGGCGGGATACAGAGTTAGGATTGCTCTTCTTCATGATTGCCGTGCCCAGATTGCCTCCGCTGTCGGTGTGCTATGTCTAATCGGACTCGGTCTGGGCTTAGTAGTGCGCTCGCACCGGAACGAAAACTCTATTGTCAGTGCTGGGAGCGCTGCGCGGTTAACTGATAAGACTAGTATCGCGGTATTACCGTTCGATACCCTGGCGACAGATAAGGAAAACAGCTACTTCGCTGACGGCGTGCAGGAAGATATCCTGACAAACTTGGCGAGTGTGGCTGCTCTCAAGGTGATTAGTCGCGGCAGCGTGGCCGGGTATCGCGGCAAACAGAAAAATGAGCGCGAAATTGGGCAGAAGCTTGGCGTTTCTTACCTCCTGGAAGGGAGCGTGCAAAAAACTAAAGATCGCGTTCGAGTAGATGCCCAATTGATCGATACTCGAACAGCCACGGCAGTCTGGGCACGGCAATCCGATCGGAAACTGGACGATTTATTTGATGTAGAGAGCGACCTGGCGCAAGCGATCGTGTCTCAGTTGAAAGGGAAGTTATCACCAGACGAAAGAGCGGCGATCGAGAATGGTCCGACCAGAGACGTGTTAGCGTATGATCTCTACTTGCGGGCACGCGAATCGTTTTTTCAAAACAATTATGCAAATTCTATCCACCTGCTTGAGCAGGTGATCAGCCGTGATCCACAGTTTGCGCTTGCTTACTGTTTGTTAGCCGAAGTGCTTCTTTATATGTACCGGCTCAATGGTGATCGCACACCGGGCCGGCTGGATGAGGCCAGGCAAGCGGCTGAGACGGCTCTGCGACGAGCGCCGAAACTTCCGCAGTCGCATCTGGCCCAGGCGCAATTCTACTACTACGGCCTGCACGATTACGAACACGGTTTGGCTGAATTGCATACGGCGCGCTCCTTAGGAGGCGAGCAGGCGGAGTTTGTCGATTTAAGTGCCTTGATTGAACGGAGACTAGGGCATTGGAACGAAGCAATTCGCGATGCAGAACGAGCGGCTGAACTTGATCCGCAAAATCCATTTGTGATCAATGACCTCGTTGAAAGCTACCTGTCAGTACGCCGATTTTCTGATGCTGACCGGACTGCTGGCAAAGCAATCAAGGACGCGGTCACGCGAGGCGGATCCCTGTGGACGCTTCGAACTGAGGCCCTGCTTAGCATGGGGCGGATCGACGAAGCTCGGACGGTGATCGAGAGTTCTCCGGAGAAGACGGCGCGTTTGTATGAGCTAATTTGGGTGGCGATCTTTGCCAGAGACTATGCGCGAGCTTCGCAATTACTGGCGGCAGTGGCCCCAACCGAAAAGGAAAGCTACGAGGCTGCTTTTTTTGATGGAGCCATTGCGCGGGCACAAGGCGATGTCTCAAGAACGCGATCTGCATTTCAGGTCGTTCGCAAGCGGGTTTTAGTGAAGCTCGGAGAGCGGCCGAACGATCCCGAGCTAATCAGCGATCTTAGCCTGGCCGATGCCGGGTTGGGTCGGAAGGCAAGCGCTCTCGAGGAGGCGAGAAAAGCGGTCGAGTTATGCCCGACTTCACACGATGCGGTTGATGGCACGACTTACGAAACAGTACTGGCGATGGTCTATGCGTGGATCGGCGAACGTGATGCGGCGATGGCGGAATTGGAGAAAGTGGTAAAATTGCCCCGAGGCCCCAATTGGGGTGAATTGCGTTTCAGCCCACTGTGGGATGACGTTCGGAAGGATATACGATTTGATTTGCTACTGACTCAAGCGGCCCTTCCGCCGGTCTATAACTGACCTGCGAATCAAACAAAGGCCTAGCATCCAACCAATCGATGAAGCCAACGGCTCCACGGCGAAGCAACGTCAGCACGTTTGCTACGACATCCTGCTGTGGCTTACCTCTTTCTTGTTAGACGTATAGGCGAGTCGGAGCGATGCATAATCGTGCAAAGGACCTCATTAGCGAGCTCCGCCTGCAACCCCATCCTGAGGGTGGGTACTTCCGGGAGATTTTCCGATCCGCGTACAAAGTGCAGCCATTGGATGAGAGATCAGCGCGTTCCGCTTTGACGACGATTTACTACTTGCTGACGAAGGGTCAGCAGAGCCGCTGGCACCGGGTCGCGTCCGATGAGGCGTGGCACTTTTATGAAGGGGACTCACTGGAGGTCTACTGGATTGATGGCCGAGACGTACATCAAGAGGTGCTCGGGACAGGTACTTCAAATGCTCATCCGATATGCGTGATCCCCGGTGGGTGTTGGCAAGCAGCAAGGCCGCTCGGAGACTATAGCCTCCTGGGATGTAGCGTCGCTCCCGGATTCGACTTCGAAGATTTCGAGACGCTCTCCGAAGGGTCAGCGGTGCTCGCACACATCGTGTCGTTGCGTGCCGCGTTTGCCGAGCTCGTCTAGCCGTACAAATGATGCCACCGCTGCCGTGTTTATCATGGCAGAGAGCTTACCATTGGCATTTCGACGGATTTGCCTTATCCGAAGATGCTTTTCAATAAGCGGGTTCCAATGTTAGAAAATAGGCTTACCAAGAACCTGGTGACTGCTCAAACGATGAGGGAAAATATTGATCC
>JBEDUS010000312.1:0-4399 GCA_040414975.1 Candidatus Udaeobacter sp. | reverse complement strand
GGAAAGAGAGACAAATAGTCAGCTCTGCGGCTTCCGACGAACTCGCGAACCGCCCTCGGCATCCCAGTATGTCAGCGGCTCTTGAAAGCAGGTTCCGGGCAAGTCCTCCCCGAACCTGATCAGGTGTTTCTGTGCGTCTTCCACGCCCTTATTGTAAGCGAAAGGGGCGATCTCCTGGAAAAAATACGTGAAAAGTAATCTTGCCTGAAGCTCGCTAATCTCAACGTCAAGTTTCTCGCCGAAGAAACGCACGATCGATTGGACTACTTCAGCCTCCTTTTCCTTGGACAACGGGATGGACATAGCGCGCGAGACCTAACGAGAACGAGATAAGCCACGGCAGGGTGTCGTGGCAAACCGGCTGAACTTGTTTCGCAATGGGCCGTTGGCTTCATCGAATGGTTAGGCTGTATAAGACGCTGTCCTATAAAAAGAAACAGTGATTATGATTGACGGCAACGCTTTCGGCGGCTCAAACTGGTAGGCGCAGCCAACCACTTCATTCCAAGAATATTTGGAGAGCCGCGCGACCTGTCTCGAAAACTGACTTATGAGTAATTCAACAGCCTCTCCTCCTCGGCCGCTCATCAAATCGATTTTTTGGGGATTACTCGCAGGCATACTCGCGGGGCTGACCATGCTTTTGACAATGGCGCTTTTGCGCCTGTTGTTCGGCTGGCCGACGCCGACCGAGTTGATCTTCGATCGGCTGTTTCCGCTGTTAACGGTCGAGTTCTTCATTGGCTCGCTCGTGAAAGCCGGCGGCTACACACCGTTGAAGCTCCAAGGCGTTTATGGCGCTCTTACTGGTCAGCTAGCGGTCGCTGGAATCGGCGGTCTCATATACGCCCTCTACCTCCGACGGAAAAACCGGAGCAAACCTGGTGGCGGCGCGCCGAGGGATTCGCGCGGCTGGTCGCTCATCATTCCTGGCGTTGTGGGAGCGACATTGCTATTCATTGCACTCCTTTGGCCGACACTCATCACGAACTACCGCGGCTTTCCGCCAGCAAGGGCGCGATTAATCGCATCGCTGGAAATGCTGATCTCGTTCAGCGTATGCGGATTCGGAATCATGTTCTTCTACGGCTTGCTGGATCGGCCAGGGCTGAGTCCCATCGCGCAGCAGGACGAGGCGATTGCTGGTCCCGCGGTTGGCTTGCGCCGTTTTCTCGCTCTTGGAATTGGAGCAGCCGCAGCGGTGTTCCTGAGCGGCATACTGCGGCGACTTTTTGCGATCGGCACCTTTAGGTACGACGGCACACAGTACAGAGGGCCACAGGTGGAGAAGATCACGCCTAACGACAAGTTCTATCAGGTTTCCAAAAACCTTATCGACCCCGATGTCGCGCGTGACTCGTGGCGGCTCGGCATCGTCGGCCAGGTGGAGAATCCGCGCGTGTGGTCTTTTGCGGAAATTGCTGCCATGCCCGCCGTCGAGCAGGAAACGACGCTGCTTTGCATCTCGTACGGCATCGGCAGCGGCCTTTGCTCGAACGCGACCTGGAAAGGCGTGCCGCTTCCGTACCTGCTTGCGCAAGTGAAACCGAAACCGGACGTGACGACGATTCTGTTCCGCGCCGCCGACGGCTACTATGAAACATTTCGTTTCGAGAAAGCAATGGAGCCGACCACGCTTGTCGCTTACCAGATGAACGGCAAACCGCTTCCGCAGCGTCACGGATTTCCGTTGCGATTGATTGTGCCCGGGCTTTATGGCGAGAAGAATCCGAAGTGGTTGACGCGAATCGAGCTCCTGAACGAGGCCGATGGCCGTCTGCATCGCCGGCACGGTTGCGGATTTTACAAGGAGCAAGGCTGGGGTCGTCAAGGTGACTCCATTCCGACTCATAGCCGAATTGACGCGCCGCAGGTTCGTGGCGATCATTTTGCAGAGGCTTTCAAAGTCGGAGAGACCACCGAACTCCGGGGTATGGCGTTTGGCGGAGATCGCGGCATTTCCCGCGTGGAAATCAGCGATGATGTCGGCGACACCTGGAGCGAAGCCAAGATCACAAAACCGGGCACGAAAATCTCATGGTCGCTCTGGAGCTATGCTTGGGCGCCGGCCGAAGAAGGCGACACCGAACTTGTCGTGCGGGCGACCGACGGCGAAGGTAAGCTTCAGATCAGCGAGTATCGCGACCAGGTGCCCGATGGCGCGACTGGGCTCCATCGCGTAAAAGCTAAGGTGGAAAAGGCGTGACATTGCTTTTGCGGCGCGGATTGCCCGGCCTTGTCTGCGGTTTAGTCTCTGGAATGCTGCTCGCTCCCGCCTTCACTGTTCGTCTTTTCGCCTCAGCTTTCAGATCGGTAGCGTGAAACAAATCGTTTCGTTGGCGGCGCGATGGTTCGACCAGAAATGCTCGCCGTCGAACGTGAGTGAGCGCGAGGCAAAGGGTATCGCCGCGACGTCCTCAACGCGCGCACCGTTGCGTTGGATAAGGCGCGCAATGCGCCACTCTTCCGATTTGCCGGGCACATCTTTGTTTTCGCGGCCGCGAATAACGTAAAGCGTTCCATCGACAAACGTGTGCCCGCAGATTTCCGCGCCCACGTTGATTGTGCGCAGAATTTTTCCAGAATCTTCGACCTGATGCACATCTTCCTTGTACCATTGACTGAAATAAAGATGCTCGCCGTCGAAGCTCAGATACGAGCCTGTGAAGTCCGGGCAGGCGAAGAGCTTCGTGAAACCATCCTCCGGTGCATAGCGATAAACGTAACGGTCGTCATTTAATCCTTTGCCGATCGTGAAACGCATCTCAACGTGGCCTAACGAGACGCCAGCCCAGATAATTCCCGGGGGATCGATCTCGTCGACAATCTTCCACGTATCGATGTCGACCTTGTAAAGAGTTCCGAGATCGCGTGAGCTCATCCAGAGGTCCGCCCTGTTCCAAGCCAACGCCTGCGGCGTGACAGTAGGCGACGTAAAGCGTTTGCGTTCGATGATGTTCGACATGCTCATAGTTCACAGTAACCGACGAGCGGCTTGCCGTCATTCCCGCTTTGTGATCCCGCAAATTCGATAATTGCTGGGATGTGTCTCGATCACGCTGCCCGCGTCATCGTGAACGCGAGTCATCAGCCGGGCGCCGACTAAAAAAAGAACTGGCTCGGAATCGCTTCCAAGCCAGCTCTGTGAATTCTTAGTTTCTACGTCAACTTAATACCGATAGTAATAATGGTGACGATGGTGGCGGTAGTAGCGATGCCCCCCGGTACCAGTAGTAAGGCCTGTAATAGTAGCCGTAGTACGGATACGGTCGGTAATAGCCATAGGGGTAATACCCGTAGTAGCCCGGGAGTCCAACCCCAATTCCGATCGAAACCTGAGCGTTAGAACGCTGCACCGGGACGAAAGCCAATCCACTTGCCACCAGTGCAATTAAGAGAACCTTTTTCATGCGTTTTTCCCTCCTTGTTTGTTGTTTTTGTGCAGATCGAACTTCCTGCTAAGGATTTGCTCGACGCCAATATACGGCTCTTGCCAGACGCAACCCTTTCAATAATTACGGTCTGCAGCCCGTTGCAAGCAAGAACTCACGGTTCTCTGAAATCGCCAGTGTGTCCGTGTACTTCGATCAGTTTGCCATCTTGCGCGATCTTGAGCGCGGGATTCTCCTCATCCATCGGGCGATTCAATCACAGAGCGAGTCTTGTGACGCAATGCCGAATCGACGCTGAAGACGCAACTGTTCGCAATCGAACGCTTCTGTTTCGCCGATTGTCCATTTTATCGTGGGAAATTATTTGGGAACTTTGCCTGTTTTTTTCTGTAGGAAGTTATGGGGGTTACTATGGTAATTAAATCAGTACAAATAGGCTTTATCGGGCTAGTTCTTTCCGTTGCGACCGCCTTGGCTGCACCGTCATCAGCTATTCAGGGCATCGTACATGATGCGAAAGGGCACGCGATAAAGGGCGCAGACGTTCGAATCGAGTCGAGAGACGGCAGCAAGCTATTTAAAACCGTAAAGACGGACGCAAATGGCCATTACGTATCCGATGGACTCGCGGCGGGCGTCTACCGAGTCACATTAGTCGTAAACGGCGCAGTGAAGGCGTCGATCATGAATACGCAAACCAAGGCGAATCAACCAACGCAACTGAATTTCGACCTGAAAGCGGCCTCAACATCGCAAGCGAGCGCACCTGCGAAGAAGGGAAAACACATGGTCTGGGTGCCGTCGAATACCGGAAGCCATATCGGTGGCCGTTGGGTTGAAGTTGACGAGAATGATAGCGCCGACACAGGCGCTTTGAATGTCAAGAAAGGCAGTGCCGAAGCACTACGGCGAGAACAAATGCAGAGCGCGCAGGGACCACAGAACCTGCCGGGGACAGTTGGAAACGGGTCGCATTAAACCCTCGCGCAATAAACGCGCCTAGATTC
>JBEDUS010000311.1:0-20127 GCA_040414975.1 Candidatus Udaeobacter sp. | reverse complement strand
AAGATCGTCGAATCCAGAATGTAGATTGCTTCATAGTCCAGACCTTCGAAGATCGCGCCAGAGGCGTTCACGCTAGGATCGATAACCAGAGAGACCGGCCCCGGCGCATCCGGGTTGGTACCAGCAGAACGGACTACCGTCGCCCCGGTGGAACTTACACGGGTTGACGCCCCGTTTACTAACGGGGGAAGTTGCTCGATGATAAACTGCGCACCGAGAGGTGTGATGATGCTACGCATATCGATGTGCCACCAGTCCGCGCTCAGCGTCAGGCCCTTGATCCATTTCGGGCTGTAAACAACTCCGTAAGTCCACTCATAGGCGGTCTCCGGATGCGTGTGCGGGTTGCCCAAAATGCGTTCCTCAATCTGTGGCTCGGTCTGGTGCGAAAACGGATCTCGGACGATCGGGAAGTTTTGCGAGGACGCAGGCGCGATTTCGGCCAGTGTCGGCGCATGGAACGCCTCCGTATAGCTGCCACGCAAGGTCAGCGCGCCGATATACTTGGGATCAATCGGTTGCCACCGCACTGATACCTTCGGCTTTTGTGCGTTATACCTGGTGTGCACCGATGGCCCACCTGGGAACAGCCCAGAAGGCAGCACCCCAGAGCTGTTCTGGCTGTACCATTCCTCGCGCTCGGCAAAGTCTACCTCCAAGCTGTAGAACCCAGGGAAGTTCCACGTCGGACTGGTAAACGGCACACGCACTTCCTGGTACATCCCCCAGATGTCCCGATTCGTCCGGAAGCTTTGCCCGTCCGTTGAACCAATGGTGTTGAACGTGTTGTTAAGCGCGTCGCGATCGCGGTCGAATCTTGGCGCGTCGTACTCGCCGCCGAGCGCGAAGGAGACCGGCCCTGCAGGAAGACTAAACAGGTCGCCGTTAATCGTGCCATAACCGATCGGCAACTCATACGCACCACTGTTATGCAGAGTAACATATACTCGTTCCCTCGCCGCCGCGCTGTTTTGATGTAATTGTCCACCGAACGCATCAAACGCGGTGGCCGGATTTGTGTCCAATAGAGCATCGCGCAACCCGGGTTGGCTCACTTCGCCAATCGACAGGTCCTGGCCTTCGTTCCGTGAATAACGGAAACCCAGTTCCCAGTTCCATGTCTTGAAATAATCGGCAATCCAACCCATCTCGCCACGCAGACCAATGTCGAACAGTTGATCCCAATAGGTGAAGTTTTCATTCCTTATGCCGGTATCGGCGATGCCGCGGAACCGCACACCAGTAGTCATTGGGACTGGCACGCCGTTTACAATCAGAGTCGTATCTCCAACTGTGAAGGGATTAAACGGATTCGAGATTGGCACGCTAATCCCACTGGGGCTAAAGAAGGTGTTAGTGCCAGGGTTGTGGAACGGGTCAGGTGTAAACGGCACGGCCGCTAACGATGAATTGAAGAACGAGCGCGCATATTTGAAGTCGGAAAACACTGTCAAGTATTTGTCGCACAAGTCACGGGTGAACGAGCCGTAGTACACCTGGCGATCTGCCGGCGGCAGAGCCGGCGTGACCGACGCGAAGTTATACGCGACATAGTTCCCATCCAAGACATTTGGCCCCCCAAAGCCAACTTTCGTGTGGTTAAACACCAAGGTAGGGAAACCATTGGCATTGAGTGGCCCTGGCACTAATCCTAGGTAAAATGGAGATGTACTAACGTTCGGCGCCGAATGTGGCGGTGGGCCGCTGCTGTCGCTGAAAAACAGACTGGGAAGCAACCGCTCTTGGTGCACACGGCCGGGGAAATTCCCGCTGCGCGCATCAAATCCGCCAAAGCGAGTAAAATTGCCGTTCGACGAGATGTCGCGGTCACGGCTGAAAAGGCCGCCGGTGCGCTCCCAGAAATCGGCAATGACCACGATATCGGTTTTGTCATCGCCGGTGCCGGCTTTGATCCATGTCTCCCACTCGCCCATGTCATTGGAGGCTCCCATGTCGGTGTTCCCGTAAGTACCCCCAATCTCCAAGCCACGGAACTTGTGGACCAGGAAGAAGTTGACCACGCCCGCGATCGCGTCCGAACCGTACACAGCCGAGGCGCCATCCTTGAGGATGTCCACGTGATCGACCATTGAGAAGGGTATCAGGTTAATGTCCGCGCCCGAACTTCCTCCAGACACATCCAACGCACCGGCAGCGACGCGTTTGCCATCGATCAGAATCAAGGTCTCCTTCGGCAAGAGGCCGCGCAGGTTGAACTGGATGGTGCCGTCACCACCGTTACCAATGTTCAAGTTGACGGTGCCGCCTGCTTCCTGCGGGACGAATTCCTGCAAGTCGGTGGCGTTGCGGATACCCAGTTTTTCGATGTCCTGCGGACGATACGTATCCACTGGGTTGGGGCCGGTCTCTTCCGCGGTGGGAATGTTCGAACCGGTCACAACCACTCGCTCGACCTCGGCCGTACCCCCTGGTGCAGCCGGAGCTGGCTGCGCCGGGGCCGGCAACTGAGCAAATACGTTGGACGCAAAAATTAGCGGAAACCCAACGGCCGCCACAAAAATGCCGCCAAGGAATCCGAGTTTATTTAGCACGTTTTTTGTCATTAGTTTCTCCTTTAGGTTTTATTTGCTGTTGCAAACATCGAATGACTGTTACATCACTCGAATGTGGCGAGAGTAGCAATCTCGCCGGCGACCGTGTTAGGCCATAAATCCGGCAGTTTCGGACAAGATTCCGAGAGCTTGGGCCCAGTGCTCAATTGTTCCCTGCGAGAACGATTACGACGACAATCAAATGCTCACAGCGTTCAAATCACAGACGCGATCTCGAAGCTTTTGAGCTTTTCTGAACGCTGCTAACACACTCCGTCTTCCGGATCCTACTCTCAATCTCAGCGGCTGTTCCGAAAAGTGTTAGCGGAAAAGAGTAAGAGGGACACTCGGATCTTTCGATAGCCCCTCACGCGCGAACCAAAGGCCGCTGCATTCCGAAAGCGTTTTCGGGCTTCTGAAAATTCCCTCGTACAACCCCTCGATGCCCGCGATATGTGCTCGGCCGGATTCCAACGAGTCTTTCAAATGTTCGGCTAAAAGCATCTGCGCTCTTGAAGCCGACTGAGGCGGCCACACTTTCAATGCTGTTCCTTGGAATCAGCAACCGTCGCCGCGCTTCAGTGATACGAACTGAAGCGACAAACTCCGCAGGCGCTCTTCCAAACTCTGCCTTAAATAAACGGGTGAAGTTACGTGGTGACATACATGTCCTTTGCGCGAGCGCCTCGATAGAAAGATCTTCGTTAAGGTTGCACACGATCCAAGAAGATATGTCGGCGAAGCGGTCGCAGGATTGAACTTGAAACTGCAACGCCTCGGAATACTGCTCCTGGTCGCCCGATCGCTTGACGTGAACGACGAGTTCGCGTGCCAGCTTCAGGGCCATCTGACGACCGTAATCCTCTTCAATCAAAGAGAGAGACAAATCAACCGCCGACATGCCACCGGCACATGTGTAGAACTGGCCGTCTTTTACGAATAAGCGATTCGAAACGACACGGAGTTGGGGAAACGTTTGAGCAACGTCCTTGGCGAAACGCCAATGAACAGCAACTTGGCGGCCATCTAGTAATCCGGTCTGGGCGAGTGCGTAGATGCCATCACCGAGGGCTACGATACGCTTGGTCATTGGCGCTCGCCGACCTAGCCACTTCGCGATCTTCTTGCTCATTCTTGGGTCGCGAATCCCAGAACCGCCAGGAACGATAATGGTGTCGAGTTGTGGCGCGTCGCTGATATCCAGTTGGGGCTTTACGATGAGACCACACTCCGTCCGGCAACGCCCAGTGCCGACCCCGAGCGTCAGTACCTGGTAACACCGGAATTCGCGATCGCAGTTGGTTGCAATTCTTGCCTGGAAAAAAGCTTGGCCCGGTCCGCTCAACTCGTCGGCAGCAATCTGCTGGAATAGAATCAACCCGACCGGTTTTGGCTTCATGTGCTAATCGCAACGCTCTGCAGCAATGGTGCAGACCCGCCGACACTGTTCGACAATTGGCGGAAGCGGTTGCTGGCGTGCAGTGATTGGCCACACCCGACTTGCTGCGCGAAGAGCTTCAGAGATCTTCGAAGCCTCCTGCAGTCGCGTCCATACCAGCTTCACAGCCCAGATATTCGCGCTGTGTTGCGGATTGTGACAGACAGACGGCGCCTAGTTTTTTGGTAGGATGAAATCCGTAGTGGTTGGCAGGCGCAAGCGTTCACATTCGCTACCCGAATGCCAGCACAGATTCGGGAGAATCCAACTGACTGACCTCCGCGTTCCAAAGACGAGGAATTAATGTTGAGCCGGGACGGTTAGCTCAGACGCTGCCTCTTCGGTAGAGGGAGCCACTGTCGAAGGTGACTGGAGGTTCTTTAGGTAGCTACGCGCCTTGGCTCCAACTCTGCGCTCGAACGCACGCTGAAATGTTTGTGCATCCGAAAAGCCAACGGATGCCGCAATGGTATCCAGAGTTCGCTTCGGAATAGAAAGGCGGCGCTTTGCCTCGTTAATACGTAGCGTTTCCACGAACTCTGCTGGCGTGCTGCCGAACACACTTTTGAAAGCTCGACTAAAATGGCTCGGCGACATGCAAGCTCTTCGAGCCAGGGTATGGACTGAAAGGTCTTCCTGCAAATTTCGCATGATCCAGGGGACGAGCTCCGCAAATCGATCAGCTGGTTGACTGTCAAAGACGAGCGGGCTCGGGAGTTTATGGTGGCCGTTCCCGTTCGCCGATGGCGCCACGAACTCCTGTGCAGCAGCCAGTGCTACGTGCTGGCCATAGTCTTCTTCGACTAAGGCAAGCGCAAGGTCGATAGCTGCGTTAGGACCGGAAGATGTATAAAACGCGCCATCTTTGACGAGATGCCGTCTGGGATCAACACGCAGCTGCGGAAAACACCGCGCTACATCGTTTGCGTAACGGTAATGCGTGGTGACTTCGCGGCCATCGAGCAAACCAGTTTTCGCCACACCAAAAATTCCAGCGCCGATGGCAGCAACCCGCCGCGTCCGGTCTACGCGCGCCAGGATCCAGTTGGCAATCCCTTCGCTGACTTGAGATCTCCGGACTCCGTCGCCGCCTGGAACAACAATCGTGTCTACCTCAGGCACGGTTTCGAGCATGCTGTCTGGCCTGAACGCAATTCCCGATTCAGAGCGAAAACAGTCGAAAGCGAAACCGATCGTGCAGACATGATAACATGAAATCCGATTGCCATAGCCGCCATCGAGGACTGCAGCTGCAAAAACATCAGCGGCTCGCGTCAGGTCCGATGCTGCGACACCCTCAAAACCGAGAAAACCAATCCGCCTTGGATTCATGGTTATTCTGAATGGACATTATCTCATCCCTCGAAATCCTCCCTAGGACATAGAACCGACATTACGAGCCACTGACTGTGTTATTCTTGACTTTCTAACAGGCAACAAGAAGCGACTGTCTGATCCTTTGCGTGGCGAGCGATCTGGAATAATTTTCAGGCGCAACCACACGAAAGGAGAAAATCATGGCTACTTATGTCGGTTTGATTCAGTTTGCTGATCAGGGCATCCGTAACATCAAGGACACGGTCAAACGGGGCGATGCTGCGATCGCAGTGGCGGAGAAAATGGGTAGGAAGATTGTGGAGGAATTCTGGACGATGGGTGCGTACGACGCCGTGGTTGTCTTCGATGCACCTGATGACTAGACGATGAGCGCCTTCATGCTTAAGATCGGCTCACTCGGTAACGTCAAGAGTCATACCATGCGTGCCTTCCGTCGGAATGAGATGGAAAAGATCCTGGCGAAGATCAAATAGCCACTGGGCTTGGAACGCTGTCTGAGTTGCTGTTGCAATCGCTTTCAACGACCGCGTCGCTTGGAGTCAAACAACCGGTATCGACATGTTACGACCATCGACGTGACGAAGGTCGATTCTAACTGGCGGATGCGATTGCCTGCAACACAAGTCACGAAATGAGAATTCATCTCCGTCGATGCCTGCTTGCTTTTCTTCTCCTGGATGCTGGCTTTGTCTTCGCCGGCGGATTCAAGAGCAAGATCATTACAACTTCACCGCTCACAATCACAGTCCCTGACGATCGCTTCCTGAAGATCACGAATTTTACCCAGGAAGGTGGGACCGAGCGCGCGGTAGTCCGCGTGAATCTGGGCGGTGATTCTGGTGGCAGTGCGAATGTTCTTACTGCAGTTCGAATTGATCTTAGCACGGGAATGAATTCGCAAAGTTTCCCGGAGATCAATAACCGGGTAGTCATTGCGGGTCCGGCTGAAGTGAGGGTCGCCCCGGTGCCGGGCGCCACGCTTCTTATCACTTATAAAAAGGAACCCAACGAAGGCGGAGGTGAAGAAACTGCCCCTCCAGTGGTTGTTAGTCCTACTCCAGCCGCTACTGCGACGCCGAGCGGTACTCCGACTGTTACTCCGATTCCGACCATTTTTCCCATATTTACCCCGGTCCGGTAGCAGCCGTCGATCTTTCGTCAGGAACGGTGCGACGTGACTCAACTCGCCAGGAATCAACTTATCGCCTGAAACATTAGTATGGTTGCCCCGCAGGTAGAGCTGATGGAACAAGAGCAACGGCATCCGAGTCCCGCCATACTGCTGTGAACACGTATGTTTGCCCGGGTTGCACGTTCAACACCATCGACGTCGGTTGATAAGCGCTGTAGTTTGGCACGGCCGAGACCGTCAATACGTGACGTCCCGTCGGCAGAAAGTGATCGTACCGGCGTCCCTGTACAAGACTGGCGGCCGTTCTGCCATCAATCTGAAGATTGAGAGCTAAGTTCCAGCCAAAGTTCGGAGCCCTTGAAACAATGAGACGCCCACCCGAGGGAGTGGCGGCTCCGATCGAGGCTATGCTAATGAGAATGAGAAAGGACGTGGCGGAGGTGTATTTGAGCTTCATCTCCGCATGCTATGCTCAGGACTTGTCTTTGGCGAGTGTAGTGTTGATCGACTTCTGGATTTCTTTTAGTCAATTGCCCTGTCGCGGAAAGGCCTACCGGCCAGCCGAGTTGCTTGTCCCGTAGCAGCGGTGGAGGTTCCTCCGCAACTAGGCAATGTAACCCAGCTCGCAAAGATCAACTATTGGTGAGCGGTTAGTACGGCCATCACCGGGCCAGGCCCGATGGAACAAGAACAACTCTATTCGGGACCCGCCATACCGCCGTGAACACGTATGTTCGACCGGGCCGCACGTTCACTACCGTCGAGCTGGACCGCCAGGCATTGGGCGAGGCCGACACCGTCAATACGCGACGCCCTGTCCAAACAGGGCGATCAAAGCGGCGGCCCCGCACAAGATTGGCCACTGTTCTGCCATCGATCTGAAGATTGAGAACCATATTCCGCCCAAAGTTCGGGGCCCTCATAACAATGAGACGCCCGCGCGGCTGAGCGGCGGCAGTTCCAATCGAAACCGCGTAAACGAAAGCTACTATCAGGAAGAACCTAAAGGTCGAGGTGTATTCTGATTTCATGGTTCACGTTACGCTACGGACTCGTTTTTGGCGAGTGTGGTGTCGATCGACTTCTGGATTTCTCCTAGTCGATTGCCGCGGTTCGGAACCACCTTGCCGGCCAGCCATTTTGCCACTCCTCCCCGGGGGTCAACCACGACCCATTTGGGCGCAGAAAAACGAAACTCGAATCCCACATCGCAGTATATAGATAGGTCCATCCCGGCTGGATATTCACTGTTGTCGAAGTGGGCCCAGCAACCCCTGTGAACGGTACCTTGAACACGGTTAAGACATGGGGCCCGGCTGGCAACCATGTTTGATAGTTGCGACCCTGTACGATGTTCCCGACGGGCCTGCCGTCGATCGCGAGGTTGAAGGCCAAATTCCATCCAAAGGTCGCCTGTCTTAGAATGATTAGACGTCCAGGTGGTTGTGCCACAGCGGTTCCAATCGAAACCGCGTAAGTGAAAGCTAGAATCAGCAAGATTCTCCATGCGGAGGTGTATTTTGATTTCATGGCCTTATGTTACGCTTGGGACTCCGCTTTGGCTAGTGCGGTGTTCCGAACACCTTTTGGGCATCGGTGGCTCCTTCACTTGCTTTCCAGCATTCGATAGCAATTCAAGCTGGGTCAGAGTGCGATCAAGTTCCTGCACTAAAGGTTGAATGCGTTTACCGCTAAAAGCATTGACGAGTGCGCGGTAGTACCAAAGGGCGCCTTGTTTACCGCCGTTGAAACGATTCCAGAGTCTTTCTCCCTCCTCGCGATAATCCTTCAGGATAGCGCGCACATTATGCAGCTTGTCTGAAGCCGACACGAGTTTTGTCGGTATTGACGCGTGCCGAACGTGAGCCACATAAGTCTTCTTTCGTTTCAGCCATGGCGGCTTTGGCTTTTGATCCGTGTCAGTACATCCCTCGACGATTCTCGCTACGTCTTTACCAAACTTTCGCTCGATATCGCGTAACCGCTTCGCGCCGCCACAATCCTCGACGGCATCATGCAGTAACGCAGCGATGGCTTCCGTTTCGTTCGCGCCGTATTCCATTGCAATCGCAGCGACACCAAGGATATGCGCGACGTAGGGGATCCTTGTCTTTTTTCGAAGTTGTCCGCCGTGAATCCGCGTGGCGTAATGCAGTGCCTTTTCGAACTGAGGGGACAGTTGCATGGTTATGTTTCCCTTCAGCGAGCGGGCGTAACGGCATCAGTTGTAGCGCCTTTCAGGGCGGGTCGCTGTGTGTACGTTAGTCCTCGTTAAGTTGGTCAGCTACGATTGCTGTTAGCTTGCCAAAGCGTTGATCGCCTTCCATTCTTCGGGAGCTAGTTTTAGCTTCGCCGCTGCAACATTTTCTTCCAAGTGCGCGAGGGACGACGTGCCGGGAATTGGCAGCATCACCGGCGATCGCTCCAGGAGCCACGCGATCGCGACTTGAAAGACGCTTACACCATGCGCTTTGGCCACTGCATTCAGCGCGTTCTCAGGTTTCAAACCGCGGGTTCCGCCAATGGGAAACCATGGTAGGAAGCCCAGCCCATTCTTCTCGCAATATGCCAGAGCATTTTCAGACTTGCGGTCTTCGATGTTGTACCGGTTTTGCACGCTAACGATCGGAACAATTTTCCGTGCCCGTTCGATTTCTTCCGGGTCCACATTCGATAATCCGACGTGGCGAATTTTCCCGGCGTCTTTCGCTTCCTTGATGGCGCCGAGCGACTCTTCCAGCGGTACTTTGGGATCGATGCGATGCAATTGATATAAATCGATCCGCTCCACGCGCAGTCGCTTCAAACTTCCATCCACAGCTTGTTTAAGATGTTGGGGCGTTCCATCCGGGACCCACTGGCCCGGCCCCGGTCGAGTCAACCCGCCTTTCGTCGCGATCACCAACCCTTTGGGATAAGGATAAAGCGCCTCACCGATCAGCAGTTCGCTTGTTTCCGGACCGTAGGCATCCGCGGTATCAATCAAGTTCACACCCAGCTCAACCGCACGTTTTAAGACCTTTAGCGCATTCCCGCGATCAGGCGGCCAACCCCAGATCCCTTCGCCGGTGATGCGCATCGCGCCATAACCGAGCCGATTGACTGTCATATCGCCGCCTAACTTCCAGGTAGGATTTGCAGTGACGTTTGTTGACACCGACGACTCAGCTCCAAACACTCCCTGCGATCCTCTCGCAAGAAGCGCGGCGCCGGTTACAAGCGTCGTGCCCAGGAACCTTCGACGAGTAACACCCTGCTTCTCATTCGAATCTGAATATTTTTCATGCATGTCTCTTCAGCGTACGTCCACTGAAATTCCTGTCAACGGAACGGCATTGTTTGGCAGTGCACAGCCGCCGCGCGCGCGCCGGATAGCCTTGTATTCAGATATGAATTTTCTTCCTCTCGCGCATCAGAACAAAGAACGCCTCCTTAAGATCTTTGCCGAAAGCTACAATGCCGCTTTCATGTCCAGCCAGGACAACAACTTTTCTGCTTTGCGCGCTGGCATGTTTAAAGAGCTGCGTTATTTCATACGCCAATTCCGGCGTTCCGTACTCGGCGGGCTTTGAAGTCGTCGGCGCCTGATTTAGAAGCGCCTCCCATAGCTTTAAATCGTGACAATGAATAACAGCGCCGGCACTGGCATCGGACTCGTAGATTGCGGCGTGTGTTAACGATTCCGATGAGGGAATTGCCGAGCCTTCGTATTGAACCCGGTTCGTTTCAAAATCGCATGCTACCACTCTCGCGTAGTTTGCCAGCGTCAGTTCGAGCATGCCTCCGGTCGCGGAGCCTGTGATGTAGAAGTTATCTGTCCTGCCGTCTCTTATACTCAGGTTGCCAAATCCGACACCATTTGGATTTACACCGATAAGATGGAGGTCGAGAAGTTTCCGTCTGTATGCACTCAATTCGGCAAGCCCACCGAACGACGGAATCCCCGCAGCTACGCATTCGCACGAGAACTTTATGTATTCGCTCACAGCGCCTGCTCTGGAAAGAGTGCGCGTACGCTTTTCTCGTTCGGTTCGCACACACCGCGTTCGGTAATCAATCCGGTTACCAGATGGGCCGGCGTAACATCGAATCCATAATTTGCCGCAGGGCTTCCCTTCGGCGCGACGCGCACCTCGACCTGTTGGCCTTCAAACCAGCCGTCGGCTTGCTTGACTTCATCCGCGCTACGCTCTTCGATCGGGATTTCTTTCAATCCATTGCGCAGCCTCCAATCAAATGAAGACGAAGGCAGCGCCACGTAGAACGGAACGCCATTATCCTTGGCCGCCAGCGCTTTCAAGTATGTGCCGATCTTGTTCGCAACGTCTCCCGTGTACGTTGTGCGATCGGTTCCAACGATAACCAAATCCACCGCGTCCCGTTGCATCAAGTGCCCTGCGGCGCTGTCTGCGATAATCGTATGCGGCACGCCGTGCTCGCCCAGTTCCCAGGCTGTGAGTTTGGATCCCTGACTTCTGGGTCGCGTCTCAGCGACCCATACGTGAACGGGCAATCCGCTGTCGTGAGCCGCATAAATAGGAGCGGTAGCAGAACCGTAGTCGACGAACGCGAGCCATCCCGCGTTGCAGTGCGTGAGGACATTCACTTGTTTTCCCGGCTTTCCCTTCGCGATTTTCCGAATCAGTTCCAATCCGTGTTGCCCGATCATCCGACAATGCTCAGCGTCCTCGTCGGCAATCAGTTTTGCAATGCGCAGAGCCAGCGCCACTCTCTCCTTCGCGTTTTTTCCTTTGGCGATATTTTTTAGCTGGCGCTCCACGGCCCAGGAGAGATTGACCGCCGTTGGCCTCGTTGCCTTCAGTTTTTCCGCTGCGCCGGCCAGTTGCTCATCGAATCCCTCGTCTGCGGGACCCGCTGCAGCCTCGATTGCCGCGAGGTACATTCCGTATCCCGCACTCGCACCGATCAATCCTGCTCCACGAACATGCATTTCGCGAATCGCCGCGGCCATCTGCTCGACGGTGCGCACTTCTTCGATGACGAACTGATGAGGCAAAAAACGCTGATCGATGAGTTGCACAACGCCTTCATCGCCCGGGCTAACCCAGATTGTTCGAAAATGTTGGTCGCCTACTTTCACAGGCTGTGATTATGATCTATGCACTTCATCCTCGACTCAGCGCAACTGCTCAGAAGTGCAACCGCAGCGAGTCTCGCTTTGAGAAACTCTACTTCAGCCCTTCACGGCAAGCCGGGCCCGGGCTGGCCGAATAGGGCAATCAAAACATTTTGAAGGGACCAATTGTCGTCTGTCTCGATCCATTTGCCCCCCGCGCGGGGGTAATCGGTTGCAGTCAAAATTGCCGTCACGCGCCCGCTCTGTTTAAGCAGATAAATCTTCGCCCCCGGGGCCAGATCAACCCATCCGCGAAACGGAGCGCCGCGAAACCGCGCCACGGGGATCGTATGACCGTTGTGGCCACTCACAAAAAATGCGCGTTGTGTTGGATCAAATTTGATACCCGGGAAACGAAAATCGAACGATTCATCCCTGCGCGGTTCGTTGTCACTATCATATGGGAAGTTGCTAAACGTAATCCGCGCCGCCAACTCGCCGCCGGCACGTGGAAGGTACAGCTGGTGCCAAATCATTGCGCCATAGGCGAACGTCTGTGGCCGATCGGGGCTGACGATGCTCGTTGCGCTCGCGATTGCCGAGGTGCTTGCAGCAAATAACGCCGCCAGAAAAATCGCGACTTGCATGCTGCGAATCTAGGACGCCCCGAGCGATCGTCCAGTGCGCTCGCAGTTCAGCGGTGGCCGCCGCCCCAGTCCTCAAATGGATTATAAACCGGCAGCGCGTAATACAGGATAAAACCATCAGAGCGATTGACGCGACTGTAGCCGCGACCGAAAAGAGCTTCCACATCTTGCACCGTCGCGCGACCGCGAGTGAGCGAACCGATTCGACGCATATAGAAATCGTACGGCAACGCCTGTGCGATGTAAGCCGGAGACGTAATCAAGACGCCGTTCCGGTTGAACCGGAACGCGAGCGCGTCCGCGCCATAGCCGTGTCGCAACGGGTCGGCCGTATCGATCACCGGCGCTTCATAAAGACCGAGTTGACGTATTAAGTGCGAATCGGGTCGCACAATGTAATAGCCGTTCCGCGGACCTAACGAGACGTAATGCGAATCGTCATCCCAGGAGGCCGCTGAAACGAATGTGGCAACAGCCAGTAGGCAAAGAATAGAGAACCAGCGAAATAACATTGCTAATGGATAGACTGTATACGTCTCGTGTTCATTCATTTTTAAACTTATGGCACGCTGCTAACTGGGGACATTGCAACCGAAAAAGTCTTGACACGATATAGCGAGTCACGTACAAAACCTTGATTACGTCATCCGACGTCTCAACGCACTTTTGGCCGCGCGAAAAGCAGACCGAAGAGCTTAACCTTCGCTGAGACACCGCTTAGCGCGATCTCCAGATTCACCTGGAGTCTTGGGGCACGTGAAACAAGGCGCTGCTCAGCAACGCCTTGTTAAAACGTTCCTCATTCCGCGCGAATTTGGAGCATTTAACTCTAACTAGAAAGGCGTTTATGAAATTGGCCAATCTCAAGACAAAACGCACTCATCGGCAAGCGAAGTTCGATCAATGGCCCGGTTCCGTGCGTGAATCCTCCGCCAAGCCCATATCCGCGCCTCAACAAGTCCACACTTATGCGGAGCTTCGGCGACAGATTCATGACGACTTGCGGATCCAGCATCCCGAATGGGTCCTGCCAAACGGCGACTGCCCGCTGTGTGATGCTTACGAGGAGCGTCTGATGGAATTGCTCGAGACTTCAACGAGAAGGGGAGCCAACGAGTGGGTCGTTGCGCTTCATCGCGCCCTCGAACACGGCTTCAACTGAGTTTGCATGGGAGGTCTCACCGTGCAGAAGTCGTCATGCGAACATTGAAAGTCCGCTAAAGATCAATCCCCATAAGGATGGGTCCAGGGACTTCCTCCCAGCCGTGGCGACTCCAGAATTTTCGGCCGCCAGAATTGTCATGTGCAACGAGGATAAGCGCTCGCTTAAGACCCGCCCGGCGCAAACCGTTGAGGCATTCATCCATCAAGCGCTTGCCAACTCCCCGTGCCTGGTAAGCGGGATCAACCGCTAGATGATAGATGTATCCGCGGCGTCCGTCGTGGCCGCACAATGCAACGCCAACGATCGCAGAGCCATCGCTTGCCACTCTGCTCAGCTCCGGGTTGCGCGCGAGAAATTGGGCAACACTTTCTCTCTCATCCCCCTCAGCAATTTCGAGACCCTCGACCCGTTGCCACAACTCAAGCGCCGCGTCGTAATCGACAATGGAAAATTCTCGCGTTCTAATGTTGTCGCTTGTCATGGATCAGGGCTCGTGGCAGTACCTAACAAGTGGGAGACTTCTTGCGCTGCGGCTTTTTTCGGGCGGGAATTGGGATGATAAAATGAAACCTTGGCATTAACGCCTTATTGATCTTTGCAGGATTGCCGGCGGCGAGGATTGCCAGGCCGCCAAATTTCTCGGCTCTGCGCAGGAGATAATTGATTTCGATGTTTGCATAGCGGCCATGACTATCTTTTACGTGACTGCATTTACGAAAGAGGGCGTCCGCTTCGTCGAAGAACAGGACGATGCCCTTGTCTTTCGCCGCATCGAAAACACGGCCGAGATTCTTTTCTGTCTCGCCAATATATTTGGAGACCACGACATTCAAATCGATCAGGTATAGGTCTTTTCCCAGATCGCGCGCCAAGGTCTGGGCAGCTACAAAACGCCTCGGTCGATTTTTGCCAGTGAATAAGATACGAACACCTTTCGCGTCGCATCGTGGCCGAGTGAATAACGCCAATTCGCTCAGAGATACACGAAATGCAGCCGGTAAGCGGACGTCTGGTTCGATCCAATTCTCCGGACGAAGGAAGATTTTGCGGCCGGCGTCCCAGACTCGATAATTCTTGCGCCACTGCCATTCCGCGGTCTTATGGCGAAGCTTTCCCGGCTTTTGGATTTTCTTTCCTGGCATCTGGACTGAATAGACTATCTCCGCGACGTCCCGAGAGCACTACATCTTTTGCGATCGAACCGGCTCGCTTCTCATATTTCGAATTCGCGTCTTGCCAGGACACCGGGAGGCGGGCACATCATCATTCGAATGCGATCGTACAAGCTTTTTCTCGTGGTTGCAGCCGGTCTCGTGTCTGTGGCGTTGGCATATCTTGGCACTGGGCTTCATCCGATTTGGTGGGCACTCTGGTTGGCGCCGATTCCAGTGCTCGCGATTTCGCCACAACTGCGCGGCAGCGCGGCTTTCCTGCTCGGTGCAGCCGTATGGCTGATCGGCGAAATGAACCAATGGAATTATGTCCGACGTGAGATCGAACTGCCATTAAAAATCACCATCCTTAACTTTGCAGGTCCTGCTGTCGTTTTCGGTTTTGGCGTTCTCTTTGTCCGCAGTTTGCTTCGTCGGGGCGCGCTCTTCCTCGCCTCGCTGGCTTTGCCTCTTTGCTGGGTGACGTACGAGTACCTGACTTCGATTACGTCGCCTCACAGCACGTGGGCAATCTCGCATACACACAAATGAATTGTCTCCCCGTGATCCAGATCGCTGCGGTCACCGGCCTTTGGGGAATCAGCTTCATCGTGTTTCTGTTTGCAGGGTCCGCAGCAGCTTTGTTGAGCGGCGCCGGGCAACCATGGCAACGTCGCGTGGTCACTATTACCGCCGGATTTGCCGTTTGCACTGTGTTTGTCTTTGGCAAATGGCGATTGGCGTCGAATCCTTCTGAAGCTGTCGCAGTGACACTCATCGCGAAGGATGTGCCGATGAGCGTTTATCTCGGCTCGGAAGAACAAGCCTTGGAACTTTTGGGTGAGTATGCTGGCGAAATCCACCGGGTTACTCCGGCGGGAACGCCGGCGGTTGTTCTCCCGGAAAAAATCGGACGCGTTAGCGAGAGCGCATTGACAGAAGTGGACTCTGTCTACTCTTCCGCTGCCGCTGGGACACAAGCGGCGATTGTCCTTGGCCTCGTTCGAAAAACCCAATCCGGCGCCTTTAACTCTTCCCGTTTGTATTCGGCCGACGGAAAGTTAGAGGCGAATTACTATAAGCATCATCTTATACCTGGCGTCGAGCCGGAAAAACCCGGCGACAAACCAGTAATTCTTGACGAGCAGCCCGGACGTTGGGGACTGGAAATTTGCAAGGACATGGATTTTCCGAAGCTGAGCCGCCAATACGGCGCCGAAGGTGCGACGCTGCTGCTGGTACCAGCATGGGACTTCAATTTGGATGGTTGGTTGCACGCGCGTATGGCCATGCTGGGCGCGGTCGAAAACGGTTTCGCCCTTGCTCGTTCGGCGCGCAATGGGCTCCTAACTCTGAGCGACAGCCGCGGTCGCATTCTCGCAGAAACGCCGACGGTGCCCGACCGTTTCGTGTCGGTCAGTGGAAAAGTAAACGTTTTCAGCGAGCGAACACTTTACACGCGAGCCGGTGATTGGTTCGCCTGCTTTGCGTCGCTTTCTTCGTCAGCCTTCTCGCGTTTCAACTCCTTGGTCATGGAAGAAAACCCGCGCACAATTGAATACGCGCAAACTGAATGTCGTTAGGCTAAGCGCTGAAGGCGCTCAACACGAATCCCGAGCTACGAGGCGGTCGCGCTGGCTGGAATAAAATTTTCCGGTTCGTCGAATCGAAGTCGCTTTCGCAGCTCGTGGCGGAGCAACAGCAGATTGACGCACATTTGAAAGATGATCGACCCGACGGATAGATACCACACCTCTTTGATTTCAAATCCGGGCATCCGCGAGATCACCAACGCAGGCAGCGCAAACAAGATCAACCTTGTCATCGAGCTAAACAGCGGCGGCAACGTGTTGCCAATTCCCTGGAAAATGCTGGAAGTGACGAAAACAATTCCTGCCGAGATGAAATTCAAAGAAACGATTCGAAGATATTCGCCACCGAAAGCGATGACTCGCGGGTCGCGTGAAAAAATGCGAATCAACGTCCCCGGTACGAGGAACGCGATCACAGTGAGGACCAGCATCATCAACGATGCAATGCCGATCGCAGAATAGACGGAATGCCGCACTCGATCCGCGCGGCGGCCGCCGAAGTTCTGGCCGACGACGGGCGAAACCGCAAAACTGAGCGCGACCACCGGCAGAAAAAGCGACTGCATCACGCGTGCGCCAATTCCGAAGCCCGCCTGCGCTGCTGGTCCGAAGTCTCGGATGATCGCGTAAACGACCATTATGTAAACGAAGAGCAGCAAAAACTCTGCTCCCGCCGGGACCCCAATTCGCAGCATCGCTCCCCAAATCTTGGTTTGCGGGCGAAACAGCGGAAAACGAAAACGCAGATAGTGATATTTCTTTTCGAAATAAATCACCATCAACACATCGGCGACCAGAATGGAAATGAACGTGGCCAGCGCTGCGCCAGTCACTCCCAGTTTTGGCCACGGGCCAATTCCGAAAATCAATAATGGGGCGAGGACGATGTTGAGAAACACACTGAGCATCTGGAATCCCACGGCCGGCTTGATGATTCCGGTCGCGCGCAACGCGGAGCCCAGCGCCACCAGCGGAAACTGCAACAACATTCCAGGAAGAAACCAGAGCAGATACGCCTTTGCGAGTGTGGCCGTCTCCGCGTCCGCGCTCAACCAATCACAATAGAAAGGACGCAGAATGAACCCCACAATGCCCAACGCCAGCGCGACCACGATCGACATGACAAAAGACTGATTGAAAGCCAGCTCTGCGTGCGGTTGGTCTTTTCTCCCGGCGGCTTGCGAGATCAACGTGGTCGTCCCCACGCCCAGCATCTGCGTGAGCGCCAGCACAATCATCGTGAGGTTGCCCGCGACGCCGACCGCAGCGATCGCCTCTTTGCCGAGATGTCCCACCCAGTAAAGATCGGCCAGCAAATAAAGGGTCTGTACTACCATGCTCATGGCCAGAAACGCCGACATGTGGAGCAAATGTCCGGTCACCGAGCCTTCAGTAAGATCTTTCATTGCTGCGAATCTTGGCGTGGAGCTGTCCGCCTCAGACGGATGTCAGCTGCAAACTGTAGCGGCGGGCGTGTTGTCTGCAAAAAAATCTCGAGCCGCTCGACGCGCCGCAATTTTAGGCCAAGGCTGCTTGGCGAAGGCCCGTTGCTGCGGCCTTCATTGTTAAACAGATTACCCGCACGCGAATCTTAAACGCGTCGCGATCATTACGGCAACCGCGATTATAGCGCTCACGCTGTCACAGACGGCGGGGGAATTGGGGGAGGAACTCCACCAGCGGGCCGCTTTCGCCAGCTTGTCCGATGCAGGATGAGAAAGATCAACCAAACGACGAACGCGAATAAGCCACCGGGGATGGTAACAAGCATCAGCCAACCTAACACCCCGAGAGTATAAAGGAGCTGACCATAGTCCTGTCCGTTGATGATGCACGGATGCACCGAGCCCTCGTCTACTTTGCATCCGTGTGCATTGGCGATTACGGCACACGTCATCACTGATCCCACTGGCGCCAGCGCAAAGAGAATGATTAGCACCAGAACGATCCAATAAAGAATCCAGGGAAAGCGTTTTCGAATCGGTAAAAGCGGTGGGTTCATAGGGCGGGATTAGATGCCTGGCAGGCGTTGTAGCCACGGCGCTGTGCGCCGTCAACAGAACTTCAGTCGACACAATCCGAACAACCGGACCACTAACCTGTACACGGAACGCGCCGAGATTGCTCTCCGCGCGGCGCGTTAACTGATTACCAATCTGCGCTCAGGTCTGCGTGTTTCCCTTCTCCCCTTTCTTGCATTCGGTTTTGAACTTCACGTACTGCTCCTTGGTCAGGATTGTTTTTGCCTCCTGCATGTATTTGGCCTCGCTCGCTTCTGAGCAACCGGCCTTGTGATGCTCCTCCAGGGCTGCATCCATCTTTGTCCTTTGGTCTGGCGTCAGGTTGAGACTGGCCAATGAGACCTGACACGCCATTTTCGCTTGGTTTCCGACTTGTTTTGTGCAGTTGCCATGTTCGCCTGCGAACATCGTGCCTGCCGCAAAAAGTCCCACCGTTATTAACGCAACGAGTTTCGTCATGGTGAAACCTAGACAGTTGCGTGAAGATTGCCGTTCAAAAATCCGACATGCGTATCGGTCGCTTGCGCACAGCCGCTGCGGATCTGTTTCAGAACATTGGAAACCCGCACTTTCTTGCCACCTCAGTCTCAAACCACACTATTGTGATTGAAAGGCCCTCCACAGTGGCAAAACGCGTTGATCTGTTCGATAGCACCCACAGCCATTTTACTCAGAGAGCCTTGGAGGCGATTCGAAAAGAAACGTTTGGTCAGGATATTGGCCAGAACAGCTGGAACACAGTCGAGGAATATGATCGCTCCCTTTCGTGGCTTGCTCTTCGACCTGAGCATCACGTCCTCGAGGTCGCCAGCGGCTCGGGTGGCCCCGCATGTTATCTCGCCAATCAGTTGGGCTGCAAAGTCACCCGCATCGACGCAAATGAAGCAGGAGTCGCTACGGCTGCTCAACGAGCGGCCAACTTGAATCAAACAGATCGGGTAACTTTTGTCGTGACGGATGCGAATTCTCGGTTGCCTTTTAGTGAATCGTTTATCTGGTCGAAAAACCGGCCCGTTAGGTGACAAGAACAACTATCGCGCGGATCAAGACAGGGTCAGCAGCTGCTTGCCAGCCGATCAAGACTCTCGTTGTTCGTGAAGACCAATCGAATAGCGAAGGCACGTATGTTCTCAACGGCCCTCATCACGTTGTGAACTGACGGGGAGAAGTGATCCAAACCGCGATCAAACTCAGCACTCGCGTTCGTGCTTTTTACGTAAACATGGGCGACCTGCGCATGGTCGATCACGTTGTTGTCGATTACGCCTCGCGCCGGAACATCACCAACAAAGCCGCGCAATTTTAGTGAATCCTGCGGTTTTTTTGGTGGAGACATGCTATTCGTAAAATGCTTGATGACTGGCAGGCTTTGCATTTCCATCGCATCGAATGTTCCTCCTGCGATTGCCAGATCTGAATTAGCGCATTCAGCGCCGTGTCTCGAATCGCTTCGAGGGCTGCTTTCAGCGCCTTGAGCGTCGAGTCCACAAATTTAATTCCAGCTGCTGAGGTTTCCTGGTCAGCTTGCGCGATAAGCGCGTCCAAAAGCGGAGTAATAGCGTTGTCATGTTCATATGAACATGACCACACGCCAAACGCTGTCTAGTTTAAAAATGCGCGACAAAATTTACGATGCGGCGAGCAACGCGATTGAAACGCTCAAGCACGCGCACCAGTTCAAAGAGTGATAAACTTGCTTGCGCTTGCCGGCGGACTGAGGTTGTGGCTCGTCGTATGAACTATCGAACGTTGATTGTCGCTGTGGCGCTTATCGCTGTTCGCTTGGTCGTTCCCTTCGCTTCCGCTGAGCCAAAAGCGAAGGAAACCGTCTTCTACAAGGGGAAGGCGGCTGGCCTGAAAATCGTCTTTGAGTTCGGCCACAACCACGTGGAGGCCAGCAATGTCAAAATCACCGAATCTTCCAGTGGGAAAAAAACAAAGTTTTATCTGTCGGGTAGAGATGGAGAGACGGGAACGGGCAAGATGCGATTTGCTCCCATAAACGGCGCAAAAA
>JBEDUS010000310.1:0-11342 GCA_040414975.1 Candidatus Udaeobacter sp. | reverse complement strand
GGAAAGATCGATAAAGACAAAAAGAGCGTGGCGAGAAAAGCGATTTTTTTCACGCTCGAAATCCTAGGTTTCCGGCTGGATTGCGAAACCGACAGCGGGTTCGCCTTCTCCAGTAACCTCGGTTTGATCCTGTAAATAAGTGCGGCCTTTGTAAAACGGCGTAACGATTGCGAACAAAACTGCCGTTCCCAGCATGACCCAGACGAAAAACATGAAGTAACTGGTTCCTTGTAACTTCACCGAGCCGTCTGGATTTTGGATAAACCAGTTCACCACTGCAGTGAACAGGTTGCCGAGCGAGACCGCGAACAAATACGTGCACATGACCAGCGATTTGAGTTTGACGGGCCCCTGAGTGTAGGAGAATTCGAGGTGAGTCGGCGAAACCAACGTTTCGCCCGCCGTCAAAATCGCGAACGCCCCGATCTGCCAAATAATGGTGGGCCGTGTGCCGCCGTCGATGCGCGTTTGAATCATGGCGATGACAAAGAACGAGGCCGCCGTCACAAACAAACCGGCGCCAATTTTTCGCAGCGGTGTCAGACGAATAAATTTTTCCACGAACGGGTACAGGCAGTACGAAAAAAGCGGCAGCATGATCAAGATGAAAACCGGATTGACCGTCTGAATCTGCGACGAGAGCCACTCCACGCCGAAAAGATGTCGGTCCATTGATTCGGCCTGAACGATCCACGACGAAAAATTTTGCTGCCACAACGCCCAGAAGATTGCCACGAACGGGACCGGCATTAAAACGTTGAGCAAAATTTTGAGCGTCTCTTTGTTGAAAATCTCGCGCGCGTACGCCCGCAGGCCGGCCGGCGGAATATGGACGAATTTCTTTCGCCCAGCCCAAAAGAAAATCGTCGCGATGACCATGAAGACACCTGGCAAACCGAATGCGACGACCAAGCTGTGAAGTCGCGGACTTTCGAGAAAATTCACGATGCCCGGCGGCAGGCTAGCGATGAATCCGCCCGGCGTAGCTTTGTACGGCGCGAGTAACCAGGGAATCAAAAGCGTCGAAAGCGCAGAACCTGAGTTGATGGAAAAATAAAACCAGTTAAAGACCTTAGTCAGGAGATGTTTGTTGGTCGCGCCAAACTGATCGCCGACATTAGTTGAAACACACGGCTTGATGCCGCCCGTGCCCAGGGCGACCAAGAGCAAACCAACGGCGAGCAAGTAGACCGGTTCAATTGTGTGTGCCACCGAGGAGCCCATTAACGCGAGCGTAAAGAGTCCGCCGCAATACACGATCGACAGCCAAAAGATGACCCAAAATTTCCCGAACAGGGCGTCGGCGAGGACTGCCCCGAGGATGGGCACAAAATAAAGGGTGGTAACAAATGTGTGATACCACGCTTCGGCTTTCGCGGGTTGCATGACGCTCAAGTGACCCATTTTGTCTACCAGATACTTGGTCATGAAGATCGTCAGGATTGAGTTCATCCCGTAATACGCAAACCGCTCGGCTGCTTCGTTGCCGATGATATACGGCACGCCTGGTGGCATCGTGCTGATCTTCGGAGGCGATGTGAGGTATTTGTGTTTGGCCATATGATCTCCCTTACCTAACGAGCGTCGTGCGGAACGGCTTCTGCCGGCGTCGGCGATGCTGCCGATTTGTCCGGTTTACTTTCTTCAGACCAGACTCTCGTTGCCGGATCGTTCTGCTCCCGCTGGACTTCTGGCATCTGACCGAGCGGACGTTTTTCGCAAGATATGCAAAGCAGCTGCATACAGAGCGCCACAGCAGCGACGCCGTAGCGGAGGAAAAGAGCCATAATGCGCTGGCACAGTTATCAGCCTCTGGTGTCCCGCGCAAGACCAAAGCGCGAAGGGAAGGGCGCGACCGCGGGCGTCCCGTTGAATAATTCAGGCACCAACACCAGGACGAATGAAAAACCGAGCTCTACAAAAGATTGAAAGACGCCGCTGGGGGATTACTATCACACGCGGTGGCTCGCACAGACAGACACAGTGCTTGGAACGAAGTCTTCGCGCTCGTTCTACTGTTCTCGGGAACCCTTCTTTTTTTTGCGCTGATTTCCTATACGCCGAAGGATGTGCCGTCCTGGGTTTGGTTCAGCCATATTTCGCCCGCGAATCATCCTGCGCAAAATTTCATCGGCCCGGTAGGCGCGATCATCGCGGGAATTTGCTATCAATTCGTCGGGGCGGCTGCGTACCTTTTGGCGGCGATCCTGCTTGGTTTCGGGGCCGCGAAATTGTTTTATCCCAGTTTGCGCCTCGCGCCGCGGTTGCCTTGGATCATTCTATTCATCATATCGGGTTCCTGTTTGCTGCATGTGCAGCCGTATCATCTCCAAGGGTGGCATGCCGCCTTCAATATCCAGGGGCCGGGCGGCTGGATCGGATACGCGTTCGCTGACCAGCATCGTGGGTTACTCCGCAACGCTCTTGGCCCACTCGGTACGCTTCTTTTGTTGATTGGAATTTATGTGACCACACTGATCCTGGTTACCGGGCTGCGTCCCATCCATCTCGTTCGGGAGACAGTCGCGCTTATGCGACGCATGTGGGTAAGCCTGCAGGAATGGCGATTACGCCGCAGGCTGCGCAAATCGGATCTCAAGGGAAAACTGGCGATAAGCGAGCAGCAGCTGGCTAAGCAGCGGCGGTTACTGGAAAAACAATTAAAGAAAAAAGGCATGCCCGTTGCTGAGTTGGTTGGGCAGATGATTTCGCCGGAGGAACTGGCAAATCGGCCAAAACCGAAGGTCGTCGATACAACTGCATTGCCGAGCGACCAGGAGACGCGCAAAAAACCTTCACTTGCGGAATTGCGGGCGAATGACCAGAGAGCCAGGTCAGCCCCGAGCGTGATGACTCCCGCTTGGACATCGGAAAATTATGTTCTGCCGGGGATGGATTTGCTGGATGAGCATAGTCTGGAGGGACGCGGCACCGCTGATCCTTCGGAGCTGGAGGATGTCCAACAAGTTCTAATTGAGACTTTGGGACAATTCGGGATTGCCGTTGCGCCGGGCGACATCACAAAAGGCCCAACCATCACCCGTTACGAAGTGTATCCGGCCAAAGGTGTGCGTGTGGACAAGATTGTAAGCCTGGAGCGTGACCTAGCTCGAGCCACGCGCGCGGAACGGATTAATATTCTCGCGCCGATCCCCGGAAAAGACACCGTCGGCATCGAATTGGCGAACAGTCGAAAAGTGACAGTAAAACTACGTGAACTCCTGCAATCTTCCGATTGGGAAGAGGCAAAAGGACACGCCAAAATTCCGCTCGGGCTAGGTAAAGACGTTTACGGCAAGACGATCATCGCCGATCTGGCGCAAATGCCGCATCTGTTGGTCGCGGGTACCACTGGCAGCGGGAAGAGCGTTTGTATCAATGCGCTGATCGCCAGCATGCTCTTTCGTTTCACGCCCGAAGAGCTGCGTCTGGTAATCATTGACCCGAAGATGGTCGAACTTCAGGCCTATAATTCGCTGCCGCATCTTGCGTTTCCGATAGTTGTCGATCCAAAAAAAGTGATGCTTGCCTTGCGGTGGTTGATCGATGAGATGGAGCGTCGTTATAGAATTTTTGCGCGTGTCGGTGTGCGCAACATTGTCGGTTTCAATGTGCGGCCGAAGAAGCCTGTAGCCGCGGGCGCTGAGCGCGGCGACGAAGACGAGTCAACAAATGAGCCGCCGGGGTCAGCGCCCCCGGCTACAAAGGACGAAATCCAAATTCCGGACAAGATGCCCTACGTCGTCGTCATCATCGACGAGTTGGCCGATTTGATGCAAACAGCGCCTGCAGACGTTGAAACCGGCATTGCCCGCATTACGCAAATGGCGCGCGCGGCGGGGATTCACATTATCGTGGCAACGCAAACTCCTCGCGCAGACGTCATCACTGGCGTGATCAAGGCAAATATTCCGAGCCGGATTGCGTTTCAGGTCGCTTCGAAGATCGACAGTCGTGTAATTCTGGATGAGAATGGAGCTGATCGTTTGCTCGGGCAGGGGGATATGCTTTATCTGCCGCCGAGCGCATCGCGTCTTATTCGCGCGCAAGGCGTGCTCGTGACCGACGATGAGATTCATCGGTTGGTGGAATTTGTTTCCAACCAAAGCCCGCCGGCTTTTGATACGGCAATGCACGAGAAGCTACAATCCACGGCCACGTCCGAGGAAGATGTGACGGATGAAGACGAAGAGTTGGTCGAAAAATGTCTGGAAATCATCCGGCAGGAGAAACGGGCCTCGACTTCATTGCTTCAGCGCCGCCTGCGGCTTGGTTACACGCGCGCCGCGCGAATCGTTGATATTCTGGAGCAGCGCGGTATTTTAGGTCCCGGCGAAGGCGCCAAACCACGGGAGATTCTGGTCGATCTCGATGCCGCCGTTTAGTCACTATTTTCTGCGCAATGACAATAGAAGGGCTTGGTAAAAAATTTCAGGAAGCGAGGCTCGCGAGGAATCTTACGCTCGATGAAGCAGCCCGGATGACAAAGATTCGGCCCGCGCGGTTGGCAGAGATTGAGGCCGATGATTTTTCACAATTCCCAAGCCTCGCATACGCAAAAGGATTTCTTCTCATCTACGGCAAGTTTTTGGACGTTGATGTCACGCCGTATCTCGACGCGTTTGAAGATTCCGAACGGGTGACGGTCGAT
Organism: Candidatus Udaeobacter sp.; assembly: GCA_040414975.1. GTDB lineage: Bacteria > Verrucomicrobiota > Verrucomicrobiia > Chthoniobacterales > UBA10450 > Udaeobacter. Next base: position 6,691 of record JBEDUS010000310.1, on the reverse strand, counting down.
GGTTACTCGTATCTTCAGGAAGATCGGCCTCCGAAACCAATCAGTGCTCCGGTCGTTCGGAGTCGCCGTCCCACAACCAGCAGCAGTCACGATCGTATTTCACCAATGCCGCTTATCTTCGGCGTGGTCGTGTTGGTGATCGGCTTCTCGGTGATGAAGTTGATCCTCAACGTGCAGCGGCTTGCGCCTGGAAAAACGGAGTCCACGGCTCAGGCCTCACCGACTGGTCCGGCGGTTTCCAGCTCGAAGACTGGGCAACCGGGAGCGACCGAAACCTCGCCAAGCAAAGTTGCGTCTGCTCCGACGGCTGCACCATCCGTTTCAGTCGCTCCGACAGTTGCGCCCATGGCAATTGCGGCGGCCTCAGCGAAATCGAGTGAGCCAGAGGTGCGTCGGGCCAAGCCTGTTCGTCCAGAGGACTTGGCACAAGCGCCACCGGCAACCAATTCGTCGCCCGCTGAATCGGGCGAACAGAATCGCGTAACTATTCGACCGCTTAAAAGAACCTATGTGAGAGTGACTGTTGGCGAGAAAGGGGGGACTCCTGCGTTTGAGCGTTGGGTTTCTCCCGCAGATGGGAGTGTGGAGTTTCGCGGGAAACATGTCTCGATTCGCGTTCTCGATCCCGATGCTGTCCAGATCACGAAAAATGGCAAAGAGCTCGAAGACGGCGACGAGGATGTGACGGTTAACTGACGCTGGTCATGAAGTTACCAGCTGTAGCGGCAGCCGCGTCGGCTGCAAATTCCCGTGCAGAGGTTGAGGAGCAGGCAGCACGACTGCTGCCACAGCGTACAAAGGTTGGCATGATCAGCCTCGGCTGTGCGAAGAACCTCGTCGATGCCGAAGTCATGCTTGGCAGTGTCTTGCAGCGCGGCATGGAAATCACATCGTGCGCAGAGGATGCCGATGTCCTGGTGGTCAACACATGTGCGTTCATTGATTCAGCCAAGGAGGAATCGATCGACGCGATTCTGGAAGCGCACCAGCAGCGCGGGTTGAACAAGCGATCTGACCAAAAGCTCATCGTAAGCGGTTGTATGTCGCAACGGTTTGCACGCGAACTGCGAGAGGAGATGCCGGAGGTCGACGCATTTGTCGGGTTGGACCAAGTTAGCGAGCTCGGAGAAATCATAGAAAAGATTTTAAGAAAACGCCCAACGCTCAACGCGCAACGCTCAACTCTCAAAGCGGACGGTTCGACGTTAAGCGGGGCGCCTTGGGATTTGGCCGTTGATTCTGAAGGCCACAATGGCGATCTAGCATTCGCAGATACCCGCCCCACTTACATTCCCGATTACAACACGCCGCGCTTCCGGCTTACACCAGCCCATTCCGCCTACGTAAAGGTTGCGGAGGGCTGCAATCATCCATGCAGTTTTTGCGTCATTCCGCAGATGCGCGGGAAGCACCGAAGCCGCACGCCGCAGTCGGTTCTGGCGGAAATTCGGGGACTTGTCAGCGAAGGCGTTCGCGAGATCAATTTGATCAGTCAGGACACGACCTATTACGGGATGGATCTCTGGTCATCGAAGGCCGGGCCCCGTCAGCCAGTGGACTCAACGCGCGGTCCAACATTGGCCGCTCTTCTTCGCGAAATTCAAGAGATCGACGGCGACTTCTGGGTGCGCCTCCTGTATACGCACCCGGCGCATTGGAGTGACGAACTGATCGACACCATTGCACAGTGCGACAAGGTCGCTCGCTACATCGATATTCCATTGCAGCACATTCACGAGTCGATGTTGGGACGCATGCGACGGGAAACGTCACGTCAGCACATTGAAAATTTAATCCACAAGCTGCGCGCTGGAATTCCGGGAGTGACGTTACGTACTACTTTCATCGTCGGTTTTCCCGGAGAGACCGACGAGCAATTCGCCAGCCTTCTTGATTTCATCCGGCGAACTCGATTCGAGCGGCTCGGCGTGTTCAAATATTCGCAGGAAGAAGGCTCGCGCGCCGCGAAAATGCCGGGACAGATTTCCGCGAGAAGCAAGAATGCGCGCTACCGGACCGCGATGTCGATTCAGCGAGAGATCGCGCATGAAATTGCTCGCGAAAAAACCGGCAGAGAAATGAAGTTGCTGGTGGATCAGCCCCATATCGCCCGGAGCGAAGGCGATGCTCCAGATGTCGATGCGCGCGTCATTTTATCGAAAGAGGCCCCAGTGGGCGATTTCATTTGGCGAATGATCACGGGGAGCCGCGGCTACGATCTGGTGGCCTGAGTCGACTTCTTACAAAATGATTTTCAGCGTGTACTTCACGCGTGACAGCAGCCTTTTTCCTGAGCAAACTTCTTGGTATTCATTTCGCTAGATGGCTGAACCTAACGAACCAAAAAAAGAGACGACTCGCATTTCCGTAGCTTCTGAGCCCATGGAAAAACCGCCGGGCCCAAATACGAAATCGAGTGACACCGTCCGGTTGCCGCTTCGTGAGCCGACGGTTCGCATTTTAGCTGAACCTCGGCCTGTCACGAAACCTGCCGTTCAGGAGGTAGTCTCTCCGCAATTCTTCCACCCGCCTCCACCTGCACCAATGCCGTTAAACGCCTCGGTCATGCCTGCACCAGATTTGCCCTCGTCGGGGCCGACAAAAGAGACCGTACGCATTCCTCTTCACACAGTTCAGATGAAGAAGACTCAACCACTGATCGCCATGCCGGAGATTGTGCCGCAGAACCCTTCAATCGCCGTGGCGCCGGCCAGGGAGGGCTCAATGAGGCTGCTGTGGCTTTTGCTTGGTGTTTCCGCCGTGATTTTGATTATTCAGATTTGGACTTACCTTTCTTAGACCATGGATAATTCTACTGTTATTAAGCTTGATGAATCCAATTTTGATCGTGAATTGACCCAGACCGAGAAGCCTGTGATCGTCGATTTTTGGGCGGAATGGTGTGGCCCGTGCAAGATGATTGCACCGTTACTGGATGAGATTGCGCGCGAAAAGGCGGGCTCAGTGAAGGTAGCCAAAGTTAACGTAGATGAGAACCAGAGCCTTTCGCTCAAGTACAATATTCGCGCTATTCCGGCCTTACTCTTTTTCAAGCGCGGTCAGCTGCGCGACCAAGTCACCGGCGTCACAAGCAAGAAAGATTTGTTGAGTCGAATCGACGCGCTAGCCTGAGCGAATTTCAGGAGACTCCCGATGAGTGGACTCCTACTAAGGCTAGCCGTTGCAGCGCTTGGTCACAGTCTGGCGGCGTCGGACTGCGCTAGAAGCTGATCTTCAAAATTCGGCCATCCGTGCCCACGAGCCATCCGGCTTTCGGACTTGCAAAAGCTACGGCCCAGAAGCCGCTCACACCAGGCAACGCGAACCATGTGTTTCCTTCGTCAGGAGTCCATGCCGCGCCACCGTCGTTGGCTGTGATCACCACTGCGCGACCGTTGTCTCCGACACACCGCCCCCGGTGTGACTTACGTAGCTCAATCCGAAGATTGCTCCCGTCACCGGCGGAGGGTTGGTAAGGGTCCATGTTTGACCGCCGTCGCTTGAAATCGCAGTGCGCGCATTATTGGGATCGCCGGGGTCCAAATCGCCGCCACCCACGATGCCGTCGTGTGGATCACGAAAATCGACCGTGAAGGCGCCCGCGGTGGGTGAACTCACCAAGGGAGTATCATAGGCGTTCCATGTATCGCCACCATCCCTGGTAGCTAGAATCCGAGCGATCGTGGAACCACCTGTAGCAATCCATGCGTTCCTTCCACCTTGTGTCGTGACGCAAGTGCCGCTGGATGCGAAGGAGGCTTCACCCGGTAATGCCGGCGGCATATTGTGCTGATATCCTGCCATGTTGTCCCGTCGGTTGTGCGCAAGTCGGGGAACACGCCATTCACGGAGTCACTGTGTGCAATCCCCCGTTGCGGCGTCCAGAATGCGAAGCCGTCGTAGAAAGCATTCGGATTCTGGTTCTCGAACTGTATCGTCCAGGTGGCGCCGCCGTCCTCTGTTTTATAGATACGAAAATCCGTCGGATCGCCCGAAGTTCCTATGGACATCAGATAGGCAACACTGGCGCTAAAAGTCTGGACATCGCGAAACTGTAGCGCTTCAGCACCCGGCACAACACCGGCTCTCCATGTCTGTCCGCCGTCAGTAGTGACAGTGAACGTGCCGGCGCGACCGGATGCCCAAACCACCTGCGGGTTCACCGGCCACACCGCGATCAAGCCATTAGTGGTGCCGCTATTTTGGGGAGTCAGTGTCGGTTGATGAAGTTGAGTTGGCGACAGCTCCTGCGCGCTAAGGATTCCGCAGGCGAACGCCGGAATAAGGAAAATAGCAAACGAACGCTTCAACATGGCAAATCCTCCAAGGTAAATTCTTTGCAGGCAGCATAGACCAGTGCGGAAGGGGGTCAAACGACCGCCGCGACCGCAGCATTTATCGAGAACTTCCGTCCGTCATTCCCGTAGAAGCAGGTGAACCGGAAAAAGCCGATGAAACTGCGACCAATGAAAAGGAAGGCGATGCTGAAAGCGAAAACCTCACGTTTTGATAGGCTAGTCGCTCGTTACTATCCGGCGGTTTACAGCTTCGCTTCTCGATTGACGGATGATCCGCGGGAAGCAGTCGTGCTGACGCACGACGCATTCACGAGCACGCGGAATCAACTCCGGAACCGCCGCGATGAGAGCGCGCTGGCGTCAATCCTGATATCCGCTGTAATCCGCGCGGGTCTCCTGACCGCCTAGAGTGAAGCTTGGGCCCGCTGGGGTAGGGAAATTTTCATGTGGCGGCGATGGGATGGAGCGAGGGCTTGCGTGAGACGATGTAAACGGTGAAAACTCGCTTTACACAACCTTTCACCCATTGCTTTTAACCGCTTCCTTTTTCAAAAACTGCGCCCGGCGCGGCTCGAACGCGCAACCTACGGCTCCGGAGGCCAATGGTTGTGCTAGGTAGAAAGACATATGTTGCCATTTTGTTGCCATTTCTAAGACGGCTCCCGCTGAAAAGATTTCCACCCTGTGTGCGTTCGCGAGGTCGCCTTTGCCCGGGAGGAAAGGGGGACTATAGGGGATAGGTGGGTACTGGTACTAATACCACTACTGATACCGTATTAATTCCCAATACTGGTACCAGTACCAATCTGAAACAGATCTGGAACTTATCTGCAACTGAAACCCAGACTAAAACTCAAACTCAGATCAGTACCAGTTCTAGTACTGATCCGAGTCTGATACTCAATCTAATTTTGATACTAATCTGGCTCTGGTTCTAGTCTGATTTAATCTGATACCAGTACTGGTATTAAGCAGCGCGAGACTTCACCAAAAAGGTGTTCCGCGCTGCTGCTTAATTCCATTTCGTTCCAATCGCTGGCAGTGCTGCTCGGCAAGCGATTGCAGTTTTGCCACCTTACCGACAAATGACCTTTCTTTTTCTCCGACAAGCTTTGACGGCACTCCTATTCCGAACGGTCAAACGCACAGGAAAAGAGCACGGCCACAAAACCGAGTTTCAGAGGGTTAAGGCTGCGCTCCTAGCATCAAAGCGCGATAGCGGTCAACCTCGAAAGCTTAACTAATGCGATAAGGTCGGCCCATTTTAGGCAATTTGCAAACTGCTCAAGCTCAAGATTTTGGACATGACATCAGACAAGACTCCTAATGTTAAATCGGCGTCAAGAAATGCTACAAAGGCAGTCCCAGGCAAGACAGTGCCAAAAACAAACAATTCCGATGCGCGGCAGTGCCGTATGAGCCGGCGACCACCCCGCGCAACGTACCCCTCCACGCCGACATGCAATCGAATTGTCGGGTTGCTTGCCAGTAAGTGCCTTGTGCTCGCCGTATTTTATCGTTATATCGTCAGCTATTGTCCAACAGTCGATACCATCCCTGCCTGACAAAAGCTTTTCTGTGCAAGAGATCGCCGAACAGCTTCACGTTTCAAGGCCGCGTGTGTTGGAGCTCATCGAGCAAGGCGCAATCCAGCCCGTGTACGATTTCCGCTCGAAAGGATCCGGCCGCGCTTGTCTGAGAATCCCTTGCAGCGCACTGAAAGAGTATCTGGCAGAGCGATCAGTTTACTCGTAACACGACATGCAATCGGCTTGATTACGTTTCAAAGTAGCCAACTCTTGGCCTTGCCTGAAGTGTTCGGGGTGTGAACCTGGGTCTTGGGGCCAGCAGTGGATTGTGCGCGTTCCCGCCATAGCGGATGACCGCGGGATCGGTGATCGCGCCCGTGAGAGGTTGTTTCGCAGCGTGTAGTGCGAGGGCCAGCGCCCAAAATCTGTCGCAATGACCATATCGATTGCGTTCTCCGGCAAATCGAATGTGGCCTGAGCTGGTTGTTTCTTTGCGAACGCCGCGAAGATCCGCACGGATGGCGTTGGTGAATGGCACTTTGATCGAGTGATCTTCAAACGCGCCCCTCAGGGGATAGGCTAACATTTCTTTGGTCGCTTGGGTAAAGGAGATGCCTTCAATCTTGTATGCGCCAAACTTCCGTGCTGCGCGTTCAGCGAACTGCCGGCCGAGTCCTGACTGGTCGATGCAGCAACGGCGCACGGACGGCAGTTTCAAAAGCTCGTAGAGCGTCTGTTCCTGAGCATCAAATGTTTGCTTGCTCAATTCGATAACACGCCTGGTGAAATTAATGCCGCCCACCTGCTCGATGAGCCAGATGACAGTGAGATCATGCTCGCGGCCAATGTCGACACCGATAAACA
>JBEDUS010000309.1:0-11976 GCA_040414975.1 Candidatus Udaeobacter sp. | reverse complement strand
GCATCAGATCAAATCAACAGAATAAATGTACTGCTTGATTCTTCCCGACAGGTCGATGTCATCGAAGAGCGAAAAGGCAAAGGCGTTCGCCGCGAGGGCGAACGCCTTTCCAATTCAATTCGCCTCGGTGCTTTGACACACAAGGCCGCTTTAACTTCGGAGCTTTACGGTTTGTTCGCGACTACTTGCGGCGCAGGTTTACTCACTTGAAGCTGCGCGCTCACCTTCTGGATTTGCGCGGCCTGCTCTTTAAGCTGCGCGACCATGGTCTGCATTTCGCTCTTTAGCTGGATAATGCTGGCCTGCTGTTCCTCAATTTTCTTCTGTAGTTCCCCGACTTCTTTGGCCCCTGCAAAGTCACCACCCCATCCTAGTTGGCCGGTTGTTGTGTCGATCGTAAGGACGGGAGTGCCCATGGCAATCGGCAGAGGTCCATTCGACAAGATACCGCCGATAAAACAGGTCGTTGCTGGCGAAGCCGCGTTCACGTCGCCGATGCGGATAGTGTTGCTTTCGGCGCCCCCAGTTTCGCCTGCGCCGATATAGATGTTATTGTCACCGAGTGACGGGTTGGGCCCCGCCCCGCTACCCAAAATCGTGCAGCCGCTGGCGGAGGTAATACCAAGCCCGCCGCCGTCACCCACAACCGTGTTGTTGCTGCCCGTGGTGATACCAGTGCCGGACGAGCTGCTCCCGCTACCCACAGTCACGTTCCCACTGCCGGTGGTGATATTAAACCCGGCATCGTCACCGATCGCTATGTTGCCACTGCCAGTCGTGTTACTCCAGAGCGCGTTAACCCCCATGGCTTCGTTAAAGCTACCACTGACGTTAAAGAGCATCGCGTCACGGCCGATAGCGTTGTTTGAAACGCCGTTGGGGAAACCACCAGTAGCGTTTTCGCTGAAGAGCGCAAAGGCACCTACAGCCGTGTTGCTGTCGGCATCAACGTTGCTAAATAGCGCCCCCGCGCCAACACCCGTGTTTTCAGTCGCCAAATTGGCACCTGATGAATTATTCGACAGGAGCACCCCGGCGCCGATACCAGTGTTCAAGCTGACAGCGCCGTTGCTTAGGAGCGAAAAGACACCGAATGCCGAGTTGTACAACCCGGTGGTTAGGCCCGCAAGAGCGAGGTGCCCATCCGCAGTGTTGCCGCCGGCTAAGGCTGTATCAGGCGCCGCTGGCTCGGCCGCTTGCGCCATTGGGCAAAGCGCAAGGCTCGCAACCACAAGGAGGATGAGGACCCAGCCCTGCCGTAAAAGCGCGGATGGGTTTAGACGATTTATTAATGACTTTTGAGGTATCATGGTAGTTTTTGTTTTTTCCCCGGCGGGTTTGGTTATATGAGGCCGCCTTCGCCCGCAGTCGCGCGGACTACGGCGGTGACTCTGTCCTGAAAGAGGCGGAGGGAGGCTGCCGGGGAAAAAGTCTTCTCAATCTCTTCCAGGTTTATTTACCCTGTGTTCCCAATTTGCCTTTGATTTCGCAAGGCCTGTCGCGCCGAGGCGTCAACGAAGACGGGAGCGGAACCGCAGGCGTGAAACTTTCAAAAAACTTCCCTGTTCGCCAAAGCAAATTCCCTCGTGACATCCTTTAGCAAGAAAATTAGAGGAAAAGCAAGTAAAATCTTTCTAGTCGGTAACATCTACTTCTGGTGTAAGGCTTCGCCTGATGTGTAAGAGGGCGGTAGTTGATTTAAGTGGCTGCGGATCTGGAAGAGACGAAAGAACCCAGAGGCGAACGTCCCCCGCCCGGTTCAGATCTTTGAGTGAAACCGGGTTTGCAGAGAATCTCGCCTCCTTGGCAACGAAAATCATCGCCCGGTCGATCCCGGCTTCAATACAACGCTCGGCTTCGTCGCGGTGAAGCGAAGCCAGCAGTCAGCCTCGCTTCCACAAAATTTGCCGTGCTAGAAACTTTACTGGTTATCGACGGCGATTTGCGGTGCGGCTGACTGAGTTCCAGCTTTCGTTCACTTTCTGCACGCCCAGAAAGCGCGGCAGAGTTATGCGCGGCGGCTCGAAGGTCTTGGCTGAGGAATCTGTGTGTGATTCTGCGGAATCTGTGGATAATTTCCCTTCAGTGCAAAAGATGATGAAGGCCGTAGTAAAGGCGAAGGCCGAGCCGGGATTGTGGCTCGAAGAAGTTCCCGTTCCGAAAGTCCGCGGCGATGACGTGCTCATTCGCGTTTTGAAAACGTCGATCTGCGGAACCGACGTTCACATCTACAACTGGGACGCGTGGGCGCAGAAAACGATTCCTGTGCCAATGACTATCGGCCACGAGTTTGTCGGTGTCGTCGAGAGTGCAGGCGATCATGTGAAAGGATTTGCTAAGGGTGACCTCGTGGTAGGCGAGGGGCATATCACGTGTGGACATTGTCGCAATTGCCTGGCGGGACGGCGTCATCTCTGCCCGAATACCCAAGGCGTAGGCGTGAATCGCCCCGGCGCATGGGCAGAATTCGTGGCGATTCCACAGGACAACTGCTGGCATGCAGATCCTTCGATCTCGCTCGATGTGCTTTCCTGTTTCGACCCGTTAGGCAACGCTGTGCACACCGCGCTCTCGTTCGATTTGGTCGGCGAAGACGTGCTCATCACTGGCGCGGGACCGATCGGTTGCATGGCGATTCCTATTTGCAGACGTGCCGGTGCGCGTCACGTCGTGATTACCGATGTGAATCCGTATCGTCTAGATCTCGCGAAAAAAATGGGTGTTGATGTTGCACTAGACGTACGCACCCAAAAAGTTTCGGACGCGGTGCAGGAGCTCGAGATGAAAGAAGGATTCGATGTCGCGCTCGAAATGTCCGGTAATCCCAAAGCCTTCGCGGACATTTTGCCGAACATGTTTCACGGCGGGAAAATCGCATTGCTCGGCATCATGCCGGGGAGCGCTGCGATTGATTGGAACCTGGTGGTCTTTAATCAGCTGACCATCAAGGGAATTTACGGTCGGGAAATGTATGAGACGTGGTATAAAATGACCGCCATGATCCAGTCCGGCTTGGACATCTCCCCGGTCATCACGCAGCGTTTTCCCTACACACAATTTAAGGAAGCCATCGAGCTGATGAAGTCCGGCAACTCCGGCAAGATCGTTCTCAATTGGGGCGAACGCTAAACTTTCAAGCGCGGATTACGCAGACGTTTCCGATTTCCGTGCCGTCGTTCCCAGCGAAGTCGCCCGCCAGGCCTTGCGGTACGTGGAGCGCTACCGCATCGCGGCCGCTTCGTCAGGGTGACCTTCGAGCTCAAGCACCATTCGCTTAATGTGCCTGTAGTCCTGGTGCCGGCGCAGGAATTGCAAACTTTCCTGCGGATCGCCCCATTGCAGAACCTGGATGGTCTCCTGGCGAGCGCCCCACGAATTCATTTCACTTTCATTTGGCATGTAGAGATCAATCGTGTTGCGACCAGCGAGAGCCCAGCCGTAGTCGTCAACGCGATAAATTTGCCCGGTGGAAAGCAGCCGGAAGGACGTGCCCGCCGGCCAGCGTGACCAGTCAGCCGCAGCACTGCCGATGCGCGGTTTGGAAACTACAACGGCGCGCTTCACGGTGCGGGTTGTTTTCGTTCCGCGCTTCGTTGTGCGCGTTACGGTCCGCTTTTCTTCCATCGAGAATGGTTGGAGCTGTGGCGAAAACGAACCGGAATCGTCCACGGGCACGGCGCGTGGAGCCGGATCATCAACCGGAACCGCGCGGCGCGTTACCTCGGCTCGATGAATCGGCGGGCCAGCCGCCTGCAGTTCCCCGCCAAGCGCGTTGTGATTACCGTATTCGAGATGGTCTGACTCGGTATGTGTGTACGCTGTCGTGCGCACATGTTGAAAGTCGGTTTTTGCTAGTGGCGCTTCGTACGGGGGCAGCGCATGGTGACCTGTCCCGCAGCCAGTGAGCAGAACGATGGCGACAAATGCCGCAAGGATGGCCCAGGCAAGGTTACGGCGTTCAGCGTAGGTCAAGGCAAACCACCGGCCGACTTATTAACAGTTATTCACAAGACGCGCAAGTCCTATTTTTAGGTGTTCTTGCTACGAGGTTACCACTGCGCCTCCAGACCTGGCATCGATAATGGGGATAAGTCGAAACTCAATTTCCTACGTCATGCGACATTCGCCCACCCGTCGTAATCAAAGCGAAGGCGGTCGCTTCTACACTTTATTTATCCCGCCTGCCGCCCCGTGGGTTGCCCTGGAGACCGGCGATGGGTAATCTGCGGTTCACATATGATTTCCGAATTTCAAAATCAGGTGGCTCAAACTCTCGAGGAAATTAAGTCGCAGGGTCTTTTCAAAACCGAGCGTGTCATCACGAGTCCACAGGAGGCGCACATTGCGATCACCGGCGGCAAGCGCGTGCTCAACATGTGCGCGAACAACTACCTTGGGCTAGCCGATCATCCCGCTCTGATCGCGGCGGCAAAGGAGGCACTCGAGACCCATGGGTTTGGGATGGCGAGTGTGCGTTTTATTTGCGGCACGCAGGATCTTCACAAGGAACTCGAAGCCGCGCTTACCAAATTTCTCGGCACAGAAGACACAATTCTCTATCCGTCGTGTTTCGACGCCAACGGCGGATTATTCGAGACGCTGCTCAGCGACAAAGATGCGGTGATCAGTGATGAGTTGAATCATGCCAGCATCATTGACGGCATCCGGCTCTGCAAAGCGCAACGCTTCCGTTACAAGAATAACAACATGGCCGATCTCGAAGCCCAACTCAACGCCGCGAAGGACGCACGCTTTCGATTAATCGCGACGGATGGCTGTTTCTCGATGGATGGAACCATTGCGGACCTCAAGCCGATTGTTGAACTCGCGGAAAAATACAATGCGCTGACGATGATCGACGACGCGCACGCGACCGGGTTTCTCGGTAAGACAGGACGAGGCACGCCCGAATATCGCGGTGTCATGGGCAAGATCGACATCATCACCGGCACATTGGGCAAAGCGCTCGGTGGCGCCAGCGGCGGATTTACCAGTGGGCGCAAGGAAATTGTCGATCTTTTGCGACAACGCTCGCGCCCATATTTGTTTTCCAACACGATTGCGCCGCCGGTTGTCGCTGCATCGCTGAAGGCGCTGGAATTGCTTAGCGCCTCGACCGAACTACGCGACAAGCTTGAAGAGAACACAAAATATTTCCGGGCCGCGTTAACAGAGCGTGGTTTGACTATCAAGCCAGGAGTTCATCCTATTGTCCCGATCATGATTGGTGACGCCGCCAAGTCGCAAAGGTTCGCTGCGCGAATGCTTGAGAAAGGCGTTTACGTCATCGGCTTCTTTTATCCGGTCGTTCCGCATGGCACCGCACGTGTCCGCACACAGGTATCGGCGGCGCATTCGCGTGAAGATTTGGAATTCGCCGTTAACGCCTTCGCAGAAGTAAACGAGGAGCTCAAAGCAAGTTAGAAGCGGCTGATCGTTAAGAGTTAAAACGGCCTATCTGCTTTGCCCTCTGGGTTTATTCGTCCTGGAATAGAAGTGGCGCATTTCGTCCCCAGGAGCAGATTATGGTGTGCACAAGATTGCTGGCCCCACCGTAGACTGGAAAGCCCTGCGCGAGGATTTCCCGATTCTGCGCGAACGGGCGCATGGCCATCCTCTGATCTATTTCGATAGCGCCGCAACCTCCCAGAAACCGCGGGCGGTGATTGAGGCGCTTCAGCACTTTTACGAGCATGAGAACGCAAATGTTCATCGTGGGCTGCATACGCTCAGCTCGCGCGCGACAGAAGCTTATGAGGAAGCGCGGAAGCGTGTTGCAGAGTACATCGGCGCGGGGAGCGCAGACGAAATCATCTTCACACGCGGGACCACCGAGAGCATCAATCTGGTGGCTCAGGCATGGGGCGGAAAATTTATTCGCGAGGGAGACGCGATCCTGCTGACGGAAATGGAACACCATAGCAACCTTGTGCCATGGCAGTTGCTAGCGGAACGAACAGGAGCGCGGCTGCGCTTTGTGCCGGTGCTCGATGACGGGACTTTGGATCTTGAACAGCTGCCTGCGTTGCTCACTCCGGAGGTGAAACTCTTTGGCTTTACCCACATATCCAATTCGCTAGGTACAGTTAACCCTGTGGCCGAGTTGTGTGAGAAGGCACACGCAGTTGGCGCGCTCACCCTCGTGGACGCGGCACAGAGTGTCGGACATTTGCCGATCAATGTGTGTGAGTTGGGGTGCGATTTTGTGGCTTTCTCCGGACACAAGATGTGCGGACCGACCGGCATTGGGGCTTTGTATGCGCGGAAGGAGATTCTGGACTCGATGCCACCATGGCACGGCGGCGGCGACATGATTGTGAGTGTCGCTTTGGAAAAGAGCACGTTTAAGAAAGCGCCACATCGATTCGAAGCTGGCACGCCAAACATCGCCGGCGCTATCGGGCTCGGCGCGGCGATTGATTACCTTGATCGAATCGGCCGCGCAGCAATTTTCGACCACGACTTGCAACTGGCGCGCTATGCATTCGATCGCCTGAACGAATTACCGCGGACACGTGTTTTTGGACCAGCTGAGCACCGCGGGGCGCTTGTTGGATTTGTGATCGACGCGGTGCATCCGCACGACCTCACAACGTTCGCCGACCAATACGGGCTGGCGTTGCGAGGCGGTCATCATTGCAACCAGCCGCTGATGCGGCGGTTTGGTGTATCGGGGACGACCCGCGCGAGTTTCTATTTTTATAATACGATGGAGGAAATCGATCGAATGATTGAAATCCTGCACAAGGCCGCGCACTTCTTTTCATGATCCCGGAAATCGAAGAGCTATATCAGGAAGTCATTCTCGATCATTCGCGCAGGCCGCGGAATTTTGGGGAGCTGCCTGATGCCGCAGTCCGTGTGCACGGCGACAATCCAGCGTGTGGCGATGAGATTCATCTCGCGGTCAAATTTGATTCCGGCGGGGGCTTGGAGAATATCAGGTTCACCGGGCGCGGATGTGCCATCAGTCAGGCGTCAGCGTCATTGATGACAATGAAACTCAAGGGAAAAAGTCGCGCGGAAGCAATGGACATGCTGCGCGCGTTCCACGATCTCGTGACAAACGACGGAAAGGAAGCGCCCAAAGCGCTGGGCGATCTCCGCGTAATGAGAGGAGTACGAAATTTTCCGCAGCGGGTCAAATGCGCGATGCTTCCCTGGCGGGCAGTGGAACAGGCGTTCGAGCAAGGCATCGGCGAAGCAACGGTTTCAACCGAACCGGTCTGATATTGATGGAGGCAGCCGTGGCGGCTGCTGAATTAGAATGTTGCGGACGACATGACCGCCGCTACAGAAGAAATATGCTTTACATGGTTGTCGAACACCTCAAAGACGCGCCTGCTGTCTATCGGCGTCTGCGCGAAAAGGGCCGATTAATGCCCGAAGGGCTCGAATACGTTTCGAGCTGGATTGATGGCGGCGTGAAAATTTGCTGGCAACTGATGCGGACAGAAGATGAGTCACTTTTCCAGCGCTGGATCGACAATTGGAAAGATTTAATGGACTTCGAGATCGTTCCCGTCCGGACGTCGGCCGAAGTCCGGGAGATGATGGAGGCGGGCTGAGGGAAGAGCGCACGCGTCTAGTGTGCTTGTCTTCCTTTTTCTTGGTAGGGCGTCACTCCGTGTGCGCCATCATTCGTGGCCCCTAGGGGGCGGGCAGAGGACTGTTTGCCGTGCCCACTCTCTCCCGCTAACCTTCGTGTAGCGCAATGCTGGCGCCGACCCACGTTTTGTCGATGTTGAAATCGACGCCCATCATTTTGCCCTGACTCATGCGCACAAGATTATTCACCAGAGTAGGATTGGGGTCGCCGTCCGGCCAAACAAACATCATCCGAATTTCGGCTTTCGATTTCTGGCCATCAACCGTTGGCACGAATGCCGCGTAATCGACTTTCTTCTGCAGGATCCATTCGTGTGGATTTTCCAGGGCAGCGATTTTTTTGCGGGTTGGCTCCATGTCCACGCCGTGACCGGCAAAGGAATAGAGCGGCTTCAAGACGTAGTTGGTGATATTTTCGCCAGCCGGAAAATCATCGGCAAAAAACGCTGGGGAAGTATGCTCCGTCTTCAAAAACGGCAACGAATGTTTGCTGATCTGAAAATACCAATTCGGATGACCGACCCATCTGACATCGAGATCATCTTGAAACCGGAAGGGCAGCTTCAAATCGGGCCGCTGAATTAGCTCATCGAAAATTACCCGATTATAAATGCGCTCGATGCGCACTTCACGTCCGTTGCGATCGTAAAATAATCGGCGCCCGCGCTTCTTGATTTTCGTCACGCAAACCGGGCGAATTCCAAGAAGCGTCTCAGTTGCGGCGAAATCGATCCGTGTTTTTTGTTTTTCTGGCTCGATCTCCAGCAGCACCACATTTTCCGGATGCGAACCAGCTATAATGGTGCGTCGTAACAGATCGAGATAAGCCTCGTCTTTGATTCCGCCGAACGAGGAGGTCCAGTTGCGTGGGATGACCGGATACGCTTTGCGGATGCAACCAAGCAACAATAACTGAAATCCGAACAAGCTTGGGAAAGCTTGCAATTCAATCAACCGTGGGACAAGGCGGTCGTCCTCACTGCAAATCGCAAAATCGACTACGAGAAAATTCGGGTGCATCGATTCATTCGGAACTTCCAATCCTTTCGGGACTGCCGCGGCCGCATGGTCTGCGAATTCTTGAGTCCGCATGGCATCGACAATCTTATTCGCCGCGCGCGTGACTTCATCGGTGAAATCGTGGCTCAAGAAAATCGGCGTTTCCGAAATCCGAAAATCCGCAGGCCACTTTTCGGTTTCATTTACGCAGCGAACCAGCGCCGCGTATTTTGCTGGCGTGAAGTCGGCGTTGAATTTTTGCCGCAGTTTGGTCTGCATTGTCAAAAAAATGCATGAAGGGATGGAGACCACAAAATCACGGCGCAGCCAATTCCCACGACGGGTGCCCACAATTTCTGCGGCAAGACCCACATCGTCAGAAGCGACAGCGCGCACATGGCACCGCCGAGCCACCAGAATTGGTTCGAGTGCAGCGCTGGCACCAATCCAAAAAAATGTGCGCCAACGATCAAGGCGATGACCGGAATCAAATATTGTTTTCGGCCGCTGCGGGTGAGGAGCACTGCCGCGACGAGGATCGCCGCTACTTCAAGCGCAACAACGATCCCGTAAATCGCTCCGTTAAATCCGCCGGTATCTTTGCCGATAGGAGCGCGGATCGCGGCAATGATGACTGCCGTTGAAATCAAGATGGACGCGGAAACGATCAGCAGGAACCAACGGCGACAAAGTTGATGTGCCGCCGCTGCGACCCACAACGCGGCAAAGCCCGCGACGATCACCGCGCCGACCCAGTTCAAATTAGAAACTTCCCGTCCCGCATGACTTGTTCGCCATCGAACCAGATGTTGAAATCGCGGCCCACGCAATCGATGTGTGTTTTGGACATCCAATTTGCGCCTGTGTGCTCCGCGTAGGGATGGCCAAAGGCAATGTGGACACCGGGAATTTTTTCATCCTGCAAAATATTCCCAATCACATGCGTGCAGGCTGTGTTCGTGCCAATGGCAAATTCTCCGACGCGGTTGCTGTTCTCGTCCGTGCTGGTATAAGCGCGAAATTCGTCACACAAATCCTTGTTCTCCGACTTCAGCGAGCGGATTCGATTATTTTCCACTTCGATGGTAAGGGGGTTGGATTCGAGGTCGCCAAAGCGTTCGCAAAGATAATCGCCCACCACGCCGTCAACGACGAATACCCCGTTGGTATTCATGGGCGCGGTGAAGATTTCGCCCCCAGGCAAGTTACCCCATTTGTCTTTCGTGATGATGCCGCTTGTTTTGAGCCATCTCAGTCTCGGAGAAAGCTCTGCCTCGAACTCGGTGCCATGCGGTGTTTTGCAGGTGATCCGCTCCGCTTTGCGGGCGCGTTCGACCAGGCGCTCGCTCAGGTCGTCCACTTTCACAAAGTCAGCGCGCATGCCTTCGAGCATGATTTGTCGATTGATGTTCACCATGTGCCCGTGCCGGATTCTGTGATTGTTGACGACACTGGTCATTTGCGTCCGGGCAGGAAGCTCGCCCGGCTGCGTTTGTGCAGCGAAGACGGACACCTGCGAGCGTGCCAGATCGTCCAGAATAATCTTCGGCATGTACTTCAGCGGACGCGGCGCATGATGCTCCAGCACAAACACACTGTAATCCGAACCGACTCGCTCCACTTCTGTCTGGAGCGCCGCTGCGATTTCGCGCGTCGCGGTGTCTGTAATGATCGTAATGCGCTCCTGTGGTTTTAGTCGAAGGCAGACATTGATCGCGTTGCGCGCGCCGGGAATTAACTCTGGATCGATTGGAAGAAGATACGCGCGGTCAGGCATATAAAAGTTTTCAGAATTACGCTGAAATCAGGAGCGGGCAAATCTTCTCTTCTTTTTACTTTGACGGCGCCGGAACACACGTGCTTGCTGCTTTATTACAATACATACAGATAGTGAGTTTTTGACGAAGAGAGTGTGTGAACTTGATGGAAGTCACTTTACACCAAACATCGTAGAGCAATGATCTTCCCGCCGCGTGTTATGAAATCGAAAATTCAATCGCTCACTTACTTTGGTGCTCTCCTTGTAATTTTTGGAGCGTGGACCAGGCCTGCTCTCGGCGAACAACAGGAACGCCCGCTTTCATTCCAATTAGAGAAGGGTGACCTTGCTAAGGCCGAGAAACTGACCGACGAGCTCGCGGCGCTGTCGCCAAGAGTGAATCGTGACGAAGCAAAGCTACTAGCAGACTGCACGTTCGCCACCGTAACCAAGCTCAGACGGGAATACCGCATGTTTGGGACGCCGATTTTCAATAACTTCCTCATCTATCACGGCCTGAGGAAACGCGGTTACTGCTACCAGTGGTCGGAGGACCTGCTCATCGCGCTCGACACGTTGCAGTTTAAGAGCCTGGAACTGCGGTGGGGCGAACATGATCCGAACACATGGCGCGAGAACAATTGCCTCGTTGTGACTGCTAGAGGCCAACCATTCAAGCAGGGGATCATGCTGGAGTGCTGGCGCCATCTGGGACACCTCTACTTTGGTCCCGTTGCTTCCGATTGGGAGAGTTACACCGAGAACAGTTCGTACGCGCACTCTGTTTTGGCCCGGTCCGCTGCCAAAAAAACTTCCGAGCACAATAATCCCGTCGCCCTCCAAACCAGAGGAGAAGACAGTCGCAAAACCTCGAACTAATCTTTCAGGTGTTAAGGCGCGTTTTGCGCTGCGCATAGGAAAATGCTTGCGCCGAATGCGACGCTGCCACAAGCTCAGAGCGCGATGAACAGGTTTGCTCGTTCGGAGAATCATGGGCGTGCCGTTGTCGCGGGAATTGTTTTCGCATCTCTCTTCTGGGCACTGGTGCTGAGTGCTTCACCTCAATTGCACCAGTATGTTCATGCTGACGCAAAACGCGTTGAACACAGTTGTGCAGTTACGCTGATCGCTTCCGGCAGCTATGAGCATGCCACTCATGCACCGCTTGTCAGCTCGCCTCAACCCGCGACTGGATTCTCTAAAATTGCGGTCCTCAACTCGGTTCGGGTTCCGCCGCTGTGTCTTTGTGCGCATCTTTTCGCGCATGCGCCACCTGTGGTCGAATCGTAGGGCGTCTCTCTTCGCGTCCGCCTAACGACTTAGCGTTTCGCAGAAACGCCCTGCTAACAGCGGTTGGCTTTGCGTGGCTTCACGCAGATCGTGAACTTCACAACTTATTACACCTTTGAAAACGTTATTTTCTACAACATCTCATGAAAAATTTTCTGATTGTATTTGGCGTGCTGGTTTCTCTTATGCGCGTCGCGACGGCTCAGGAGGCCACCTCAGCCGCCGCTAATCCCACTGCGTCGCCGGGTCCAACCGCAACCGGTACTCCCGGAACGGCGACAGCTGAAGAGGTCGTCGTCACATCTCAGGAACGTGATATC
>JBEDUS010000308.1:0-17746 GCA_040414975.1 Candidatus Udaeobacter sp. | reverse complement strand
CATTGATTTGGCAACGGCAAAAAGTCCGTATGATACTGCAATCTGATATGAAAACTCCAACAAAACGTCAACCGTTCGGACGTTACCTAGTAAATCGACGGTTTTGCAGACCGCGACCTTACCACTTGGCTACCCCGCCGATCTGAGAAGATGCAAACTATCTCGGGCTGCAGCGTCGGTGTCAATGTGCAGTCGTGATTGGTAGTGGTATCGCAAATTGAACAACTTGACGATTTGACGATTATCTTACTCCCGTGCCTTCGCGTTCCTCACAACTATTTGCAGCAGCGCAGAAGCGAATTCCGGGTGGAGTCAACTCGCCCGTGCGCGCGTTCCGCAATGTGGATGGCGTCCCATTTTTTGTGGCCCGTGCGGACGGCTCGAAGATTTGGGACGTCGATGGAAAAGAATACATCGACTACGTGGGAAGTTGGGGAGCCGCGATTCTCGGTCACACGCCCAAGGTCGTTGCGGACGCAGTCCGCCAAGCTGCGACAAACGGCTTAAGTTTCGGAATTCCAAATCCGCTCGAAGTGGAAATGGCAGAATTGATCTGCAAGTGGGTGCCGTCGATCGAGAAAGTGCGAATGGTAAACAGCGGCACGGAAGCGACCATGTCGTGCGTCCGCCTCGCGCGCGCGTTCACGAAGCGCGATAAGATCATCAAGTTCGACGGTTGCTACCACGGTCATGTCGATGGACTCTTGGTGAAAACGGGCAGTGGCGCGCTTACTCACGGGCAACCGGACAGCGCAGGCGTGCCGCAGGCATTTGCTGATCTCACCATCTCAGTGCCATTCAACGATGCCAACCTCGTACAGAAAGCATTTGCTGAGAACAAAGGCGAAATCGCAGCAGTAATTGTCGAGCCCGTTCCTGCGAATGCGGGTCTTTACCTTCCGGTCGACGATTTTTTGTCGAAGTTGCGAAACGAATGCACGGTCAATGGTGCGCTTCTGATCTTTGACGAAGTAATTACCGGTTTCCGTGTGGCACGTGGCGGCGCCCAGGAAATTTACGGAATCAAACCCGATCTTACGGCCCTGGGAAAAGTGATTGGCGGGGGGCTACCAGTCGGCGCCTTTGGCGGAGAAGCCGAAATCATGGACCAGCTTTCGCCAGACGGTCCAGTTTATCAGGCAGGGACGTTGTCTGGAAATCCGCTGGCAATGGCCGCAGGCCTGGCGCAACTGCATGAACTTGAACGCATCAACGGATGGAAATTACTGGACGACCTTGGCGCTCAATTCGAAAGGCTGGTGCGCAGTGCCGTCGAATACGCAAAGGTCAACGTTACGTTCCACCGATTCGGTTCGATGTTTTGCTTGTTCTTTGCCGAGGGACCGATTCTCGATCTCGCTGGAGCGCGCCGCAGCGATTTAAAAACGTTCGCGGGATTCTTTCATGCTTGTTTAAGAGACGGTATCTACTTCGCACCGTCGCAGTTTGAAACCGGGTTTATATCGACGGCGCACACCCTAGAAGATCTGGAGCACACAGGGGCCGTAATTCTCAACGTGCTCAAAACCTTGTAAGGGGAAGCAACCGGTGTTTCTGCGGAACACGATGTTCGACCGCTCCCAGAATTTCTCTTTTGTCATTCCGAGCGAAGTCGAGGAATCTCTTGATTTGAACCCCGTCAAATATTGAGAGATGTCTCGACGTCGCTCGACATGACAACGAAGCCAAACTCGCGAATTCGCCCCGCGGCCAAGTTCTTTCTGGACGGCGACAAAAAGTTTTTCGTTAAAGGCGTTACGTACGGTCCTTTCAACCCGGACGCCGACGGGAACTATCTGGGTCGGCCTGAGCAGGTCGACGTTGATCTCGCGCTGATGCGCCAAGCTGGTCTCAATGTTGTCCGGATTTACCATGCGCCGCCGTCCTGGTTTCTAGATCGATGCACTAGCGCGGGAATGCGTGTCCTGGTGACGCTTCCCTGGGAAAAACATATCGAGTTCCTGCGCGAACGATCGATTCGCAAGCAAATTACTGAAGCGGTTCGCGCTTCGGTGAGTAAACACGCCGGACATCCTGCAATCCTTGGTTATCTGGTCGGTAACGAGATCTCGAGCACAATGGCGCGCTGGCTCGGCGCGCGTCGGGTGATTGAATTTGTGGAAGAACTGATTCGGCTCGGACGTGCGATCGATCCGGATGCCCTGTTTTCCTATGCCACATACCCGCCCACCGAATATTTACTCCCGCAGAATTCCGATTTTTGCTGTTTCAATGTTTACCTTCACAATCAGCGCGACTTCGAAGGATATCTGCTTCGGCTGCAAAATCTAACAGGCGAGCGTCCGCTTATCCTGGGGGAATTCGGCATGGACACGATCAGGCATTCACAAGACGAGCAAGCTGAAATGCTCGGATGGCACATCGATAGTGTCGTAAAATGCGGCCTTGCTGGAACCGTTCTTTTTACATGGACAGACGAATGGTTCACCGGCGGGCAGGAAATTACCGACTGGGCGTTTGGGATCGTTACGCGGGAGCGCTTGCCGAAGAAGGCGTTTTACATGTTGGAAGAGAAACTGGGCCGAAACAATTCGACCTTACCTCATCGTGCCTTGCCGAAAACGCCGTTCGTGTCGGTAATAGTTTGTTCGTACAACGGTGGTTCCACTCTTGCAGCCTGCCTTGATTCGTTAGGTAAACTTAACTATCCCGAGTATGAGGTGATTCTGGTCGATGACGGATCGACCGATGATACATCCTACATCGCCGCGCAGTTCCCACGGGTGCGCTACATTCATCAAAGCAATCAGGGATTGAGTCATGCTCGGAATACGGGCGCAGCCGCAGCCAAGGGGGACGTTTTCGCCTACACCGATTCGGACTGCATGGTTGATCCGGATTGGCTCTATTATCTCATTGGCACTTTGGTGAGTGGTAATTACGCTGGGGTAGGTGGCCCAAACGTGACGCCGCCAGCCAAAAATTGGATTCAGGCCTGCGTCGCAGCGGCACCCGGCGGGCCGAGCCATGTGCTGCTTACCGATGTAGTCGCCGAACACATTCCGGGTTGTAACATGGCATTTTATCGGTGGGCGTTTGAAAGCATGGGTGGCTTTGACACCGAGTACCGCAAAGCAGGGGATGACGTCGATTTTTGCTGGCGAATCCAACAGGGTGGCTGGGTCATTGCTTTCAGTCCAACGGCGATCGTCTGGCATCATCGACGTTTTACTCTCCGCGCTTTTTTGAAGCAGCAGGATGGCTATGGCGAAGCAGAATCGCTGCTGCGCTTCAAACATCTGATCTTTTTCGGACCAACAGGCACTGCGAAATGGCGCGGTCAGATCTACGGGACACCTCGGTTTAGCTGGTTCGTTAACCGCCCGGTTATCTATCACGGAATTTTCGGTGAAGGTTTTTTTCAAGCGATTTACCCCGCGCCCCAATCAGATGTAGCGGCCTACCTAAGCAGCATCGAGTGGTTTGCCCTGACGATTTTCCTGTTCGGTCTGGGCATTTTTCTCCCTGCGTTGCGCATTGTGCCGTACCTCATGCTCGGCGGCACTCTCTGCGTCGCCCTTTCCTACATGGTGCGAGCGTCCATTGAGCCGAAATTCGATACGGCGGGCGCGCGGTTGCTTGTCATGTTGCTAGCCTTTGTCCAACCGCTGGTACGAGGATTCTCGCGCTATTTCACCTGGCTGCATTTCAAGCGCACACCGAGGAGCGTGATTCGGGCGCACGAACATCTGCCGGAGCGCAGCCGTTTTGCAGGCGGTCTTAGTCGTCGGGTTTTTTGGAGCGAACAGGGGAGGGACCGCCACTATTTGCTTGGTGCCATCTTCGCATTACTCGATGAAGAAGGTTGGCGTTATTCCACCGACAGCGGATGGAATGAGTGGGACATTCAAATTTACGGGAATTTTTGGTGGAGCATCGCACTTCAGACCGTGACTGAATATCATGGCGGCGGAAAGTGTCTCACCCGTGTCCGGCTTCGCAACCGGTTCGTTACGACGACGATCATTTTTAATCTCATTGCATTAAGTGTGTTGATTTATCGGCAGCTGAACATTTCTCATGTCGATCTTTGGTTCCTGATTCCGTACCTGCTCTTTCTCGTGTTTCTCTGGACACGTGCGCGCTTGCTGAAATCACGCGTGGCAGAGCTTGTTGATCTGGCAGCGCAGCGCGCGGGTCTGCAGCGGGTCATGCGTCGAGGCAAAACCGTTGGAAGCGAGGCAACATCGCGAGTTGAGCTGCCTTCGAATACCGTGGACTAGATTTCGCCGTGTCTTCCTCTGAGTCGGGCGCGCCTCGAAAGGAGTGACGCCTTCTCAGCCGTCACGTTTGACTTTGAACGCTGCCGAAGCGGTCGTTCCTCGTTAAACGCCTGGCTCAACTTTGGCTCAAAACTTCAAACACACCCTGCCATGTCCGCGCTCGATTTGGCCGATTCGTTTCGCTTTTAACATTGCTATTGCCCGGAGCGCATCACGTTGTGAGACCACCACTGCCATTCCGATACCCATATTGAAAACCTGATACATTTCCTGAAGATCGATATGTCCGTTTTCCTGCAGGATTTGAAAGATGCGGGGCACACGCCAGTTTTTCGTTTCGATTACTGCGTCACAATTTGCAGGCAAAGTTCGCGGCAGGTTGTCAATGAGCCCGCCGCCAGTGATATGGGCAAGGCCTTTGATTACGCCGAGCGGAATTTTTGCCAGAAGCGGCTGATAATTTTTATGCACGCGTAGCAATTCTTCGCCGACGGTCGATGTCGAGCCTGGCAAACGTGAGCTCGGTTTCAGTTTCATTTTTTCGAATAAAATTCTACGGGCGAGCGAGTAGCCATTGGTGTGCAAACCGTTCGACGGCATCCCGAGAATTACGTCACCCGGTCTGATGTTTCGGCCGTCGATCATTTTTTGGCGATCGACAACGCCAACGATGTATCCAACAAGATCGTATTCACGTTTGCGATACATGTCGCCGAGCTGCGCGGTCTCGCCGCCAATTAATGCACACCTAGCCGCGCGACATGCACGCGCTAATCCGCGAAGCAGTTGATGGAAGACGCGCGGATCGAGTTTTTCGCAGCCGATGTAATCGAGAAAAAAGAGCGGGCGCGCGCCGACGACGGCGATGTCATTGACGCAATGATTCACCAGATCAGCGCCGACGGTATCATGGCGATCTAAAGCGAAGGCGATTTTTAATTTTGTGCCGACGCTGTCGGTGCTCGAAACCAGGACCGGTTCACGGATTCCCGGAAATCTTGCCCGAAACAAACCGCCGAAACCGCCAATCTTACCGAGTACTTGCGGCCCATGTGTTTGCCTAACGAGTGATTGAATTTGTCTTTTGAGTTGATTGCCCAGGTCAACATCGACGCCTGCGCGAGCGTACGCCTTTTTCGTCTTAGTCATGTCGAGCGAAGCCGAGACATCTCTGTTTTTAATCTAAACAGCAAGAGATTTCTCGACTCCGCTGCGCTTCGCTCGAAATAACAAGCTACTACTTCAAACCCGCGAATAACGTTGGGTGAGCTTCCTGATCAGCGAGCGCTTTGGCACGCTGCTCTCGTTTTTCCATGATGAACTTGTCCAGCGCAGGATCGACGGGCAGGGGATAATCCCCATTGAAACAGGCTAGGCAAAAGCTGTTCATCGGCTTTCCAGTTGATCGCACCATCCCTTCCACATCGAGGTAACCGAGGCTGTCGACGCCAAGGTATTTGCAGATGTCTTCCATCGACATCTGGTTCGCAATCAGCTTTTCCGGATCGGGAAAGTCGATTCCGTAGTGGCAAGCAAATCGGTGTGGCGGACAGCTCACACGCATGTGCACTTCCTTCGCCCCGGCTTCGCGCAAATTCACCACACGCGCTCGCGCGGTCGTCCCGCGTACGATTGAGTCATCTACGACTACGACCCGTTTCCCAGCCACCATTTCCTTGATCAGGTTCAGCTTTACCCGCACATCGAAATCGCGGATCAGCTGACTTGGTTGCAAGAAGGTTCGGCCAATATAGTGATTGCGGACAAACGCGTGGGCATAGGGAATGTTTAGTTCCTGCGCGAAACCAAGAGCAGCATAGTTTCCCGAATCGGGCACGGGAACAACGATGTCTGCCTCAACCGGGAATTTCCTTGCCAGTTCGCGTCCCATTTCCATGCGAACCTTGCCGACGTTGACCCCGCCGATCATACTGTCCGGCCGTGCGAAATAGACGTATTCGAACATGCAAAACGCCGGCCGCTCATCAGGGAACGGCCGTTCTGAGTGCAATCCATTTTCATCGATGATCAACACTTCGCCGGGCTCAACTTCACGGACGAACTCCGCATGGATTAGATCGAAAGCGCACGTCTCAGATGCTAGGATATAAGCGTCGTCGAGTTTGCCGAGGGCGAGCGGGCGCCAGCCAAACGGATCCCGCACCCCGATCAGTTCCCGCTCACTCATGATAATGAGCGAAAACGCTCCTTGGATCCGGCGCAGGGCCGCAAGAACATTTCCGCCATTATCGGACGGTTGCGCGAGGAGATGCAAAATGATTTCGCTGTCGGCGGTGGTTTGAAAAATTGATCCCTTTCGCTCGAGTTCGTCGCGCAGAAAGTCGGCATTGATCAAATTACCGTTGTGCGCAATTGCCATCTGCCCGCGCACGCAATCGACCACGAAGGGTTGCGCGTTCTTGATAGTGCTGGTCCCGGTCGTCGAGTAACGCGTGTGCCCGATTGCGCGTGTCCCCTTCAGTCTCGCCAGTTCTTCCTGGCCAAACACCTGCGACACAAGACCCATATCCTTGTGCTGGAGAAAACTCGTGCCGGGGCCAGTGCTGGTGACGATTCCCGCGCTCTCCTGGCCTCGATGCTGTAAGGCAAACAGACCGTAGTAAGTCAGGACTGCCGCGTTCGGGTGACCGAACACGCCAAACAACCCACACTCATGCTGCGGCAGCACGGCAGAGTCGGGTGCCTGATCTGGATTAGTTTTGCCCCAGGGGGAGATCACACGAAATAATCCACCAAATTGCTTCACATTCAATCGTGGGCTTAAGACTTTATGGCCTGCCAAACAATCGTGCGCATTGTGCTCTCAACCGGCGCATCAGAACATTTCGATCGTGCTCCATTTACAAACTCGGAATGCCCTCGGCTGCCGAATCGCTTTCCACCGCGCGCCGGATAGCATTCCACCAATCATCATACAGATCGGCGATCGGCCACGAAAGGTTTTCGTTGCCGGCGCGGACGCGGAGCTGGTCGCCGCTAACTCTACCGAGTTCTTGGAACGGAATTTGTCCCTCTTGCAAGATTGACATCGTCTTTTGCAGATTCTGCGGTGCAACCGAAATCACAATGCGCGATTGGGATTCGTTAAATAGCGCAGCAGCGGCAGGCATGTTACTCGTTTTCAGATCGATTTCTGCACCGAAAAGTTTTTCAGGATTGAAACAACATTCCGCGAGCGCGACAGCAAGACCGCCCTCGCTGCAGTCATGCGCGTTTTTTATCAGACCTTTGCGAATCAAATCGCGCACGGCGTTTTGGATTTTGCTTTCGTACGCCAGATCGACACGTGGCGGCGGAGGAAGTTTTAAACCGTGACAGACTTTGAGATAACGCGAACCACCAAGGCTGTAGCCGAGGGCGTTGACCTCGGCTTCTCGGCCGTGGCCAGTTTTTTGCCCGCCGCGGTCGGCGGCCGCGGCTTCAGTATCGGCGATTCTGCCAATCACAATAATCACATCTCCCTCGCTCTTGAACCATTGGGTGGTGATATGCTCTTCTTTGTCGATCAGACCGACCATGCCTATGGTCGGCGTTGGATCTACCACACCTGCCGGGCTCTCATTATACAAAGAAACATTTCCACCAGTGACTGGTGTGCCAAACACGCGACAAGCTTCGGCGATGCCTTCCACCGCTTCGCGCAACTGCCAGAAGTTCGCCGGCTTGTAGGGATTGCCGAAGTTCAAGTTATCGGTGACGGCAAGCGGCCGCGCGCCCGAGCAGGTAAGATTTCGCGCCGCTTCGGCGACGGCAATCTTTCCGCCTTCGCGCGGATCCAGCACGCAGTAGAGCGAATTGCAATCCGTGGTCGCAGCCAGGATTTTGTTTGCATAACGCACAAAGAAAACGGCTGCGTCCGAACCCGGCTTCACGATTGTGCCGCTGCGCACGGTGTGATCGTACTGTCGATACACCCAGTTTTTCGATGCAATAGTCGGATCGCGCAGTAATTGGCGTAGCGCTTCGTGATTATCGATCCTGGGGAGGTTTTGCAGGCCTCGATCATCCTTCTCGACTACACCAGGTTTCGCTTCTCGCGAATAAAGCGGCGCCTTCTCAGCGAGCGGCCTGGCTGGAATCTCCGCAGCAATTGTACCGTCGTCGCGCACACGCATTAGGCCGTCATCGGCGACTCGCCCGATCTCTACGCATGGCACATCCCATTTCTCGAATATTGCGCGTACGAGTTTTTCCTTGCCGCGCTTGGCGATGATCAACATCCGCTCCTGCGATTCGCTTAACAAAATCTCGTATGGCGTCATGCCGGGCTCGCGTTTTGGCACTTTCGCAATGTCAATTTCAATACCACTTCCAGCGCGGCTGGCTGTTTCACACGTCGAGCAAGTTAGTCCTGCTGCCCCCATGTCCTGGATACCGGCGACGGCATCGTGACCAAGCAGCTCGAGACACGCTTCGAGCAAAAGTTTTTCCTTGAACGGATCGCCAACCTGTACTGCGGGACGATCTTGCCGCGATTGCTCGGTCAATTCACGCGAAGCGAACGTTGCTCCGGCCAAACCATCCCGCCCCGTCTCCGCGCCCACGTAAAATACTGGATTCCCAACTCCGCTTGCAGTACCGCGCGCCAACTGCTCGTGACGCAACACACCTAGACAAAAAACATTTACCAGAGGATTTCCCTCGAAACTTTCGTCAAAATAGATTTCACCGCCAATGGTCGGAATCCCAATGCAATTTCCGTAATGCGCGATGCCGGAGACGACGCCGGTAAACAGTCGCCGATTCGCAGCCCACCTCGAATTTGAAGCTTCAGATTTCGAATTCGGTGCGATCGGTCCAAACCGCAGAGAATTCAGGCAAAATTCGGGACGTGCGCCCATCGTAAAGATATCGCGGATAATCCCGCCGACACCTGTGGCAGCGCCCTGAAATGGTTCAATCGCGCTTGGATGATTGTGGCTCTCCATCTTGAACGCGATCGCCCAACCGTCCCCGATATCGACAACCCCGGCATTCTCTTCGCCTGCTTTTACCAAAATACCCGGCGCAGTAGTCGGAAATTTCTTCAGTTCTTTCTTTGAGTTTTTATAGGAGCAGTGCTCGCTCCACATTACCGAGAAAATTCCCAACTCGGTGAAGTTTGGTTCGCGGCCGAGGATTTTCTTGATGCGCCCGAATTCTTCCGGAGTGAGGCCGTGTTGCTTGACGAGTTCTGGGGTAACTGCTGGCTCAGCAAGCGGAATCCGGCTGGTCATGGGCTAATTGACGTTAACGAATCCGCAATGCCGCTCAATCACTCAAATAAGAATTTTCACTAAGTCGAGGCGTTCTGGAAGCGTCCGCCATGTCCTTGAACTACGAACTTGGGATATCAGCTCAACAAAAGGGAGGCACCATGGTTAGAAAAGCAATTCTCGCTCTCGCTTGCGCGCTCATAGCATCGCCGGCGTTTGCGCAGACTACATTGGAGCGCGGAAGGTACTACCGCACAGCGCCTGCAGTGACTACTTCAGAGCAGGTAATAGTCACAGCACCGATCATAGAGGCCCAAACAGGCAGCACAGCCGCTTACCAGCCTGCTGGAACGCTGGTGGTTCGCACCGACAATGCGAACCCAGAGCGTTTTGACACATTCGGACCCGGACTTGTCTATGATAAGTTTGGCCGGCCTGTACGCGGCCCGATTAAACCCGGGGCACGCGTGGTTGTGTTTTACGCCGATACGGGTGACATGCGTGGGGTTGATCACGTGGTCGTGTTAGACTGACAAAACGTGTGCCCCTCGAATAGCGGCAGCCGGGAAACCGTCCAAGGGAACAATGGACAGGCATAATTCAGGGACGCCTGTCGAGCTGCCGAGCATGAAGCTCGGAAGAAACGATCAAACAAACAAGGGAGGTATATAATGAAGAGAACAATCATTGGTATCGCTTGCGCATTAGTTGCGCCACTGGCGTTCGCGCAGACGAGCACGACAACAAGCCAAACAACAACAGAACCAGCAACAACAACACAGACGACGAGTACAACCTACACAGCCGGCACGGTGACCACGTATGAGCCGGGCAAGACTGTTGTAGTCAAGAGCGACCAGGGACCAGTCAGCTTCGCTCTGGGTACGGCCGCGCGAGTCGTCGATGGTGCGGGCAAAATCGTGACTGCTCCGCTGCGGGCTGGGCAGAAGGTGCGGGTTTACTACACTGGCCCGACCGAGAGTCGTACGGTTGAGCGCGTGGTTGTCGAAGATAACGACTGATACAAGCGCTGAATTCAAAAGCCGCGAGGTCCACATGGGTTTCGCGGCTTTTTGTCGGCTGCGTCGCCATAATCGAGCTCTGGCAGCAATGGCTTGAAGCGCTGATCATGGCGTGGGATTTGCGTTTCGATCGCAAATCGCAGAACATCACTGGATGGCTTTTGATCTGAAAGAAATCATCGCGGCGCGACTGGGCGAAAATTACCAGCTGCACGAGCGACACGTAAATCCAACGCTCGTACAGGCGCAGCGAGTAATCGGGTTCGATAAGGTTTATGCGCGAGCGGAAGGCGCATACCTCTACGACATGGATCATCAGCCCTATCTGGATTTTCTGAGCGGCTACAGCGTTTTCAACATTGGACGAAATCATCCTGTGGTGAAACAAGCAATTCGCGATGTACTCGACCTCGATCTGCCGAACATGGTGCAGATGGATTGCTCACTTTTGAGCGGGTTACTCGCGGAAGCGTTGACGAACCGAACCCCGCCGCATCTGAACGCGGTGTTTTTCTGTAACTCTGGAACTGAAGCAATGGAAGGCGCGTTGAAGTTTGCGCGTGCCGCCACGGGAAGAAAACGCGCGGTTTCGCTCGCAAGCGCCTTTCATGGCCTGAGTCTCGGTTCGTTATCGTTGATGGGATGCGAAAGCTTCACCGAGGGCTTCGGACCTTTAATGGAAGGATTTGACGCCCGTGTGCCACTGGATGATATCGAAGCGCTGGATCGACAGTTGCGTTCACGCGACGTGGCGGCGTTCGTGATTGAGACCGTGCAGGGAAAAGGCTGCCAAACCTCTAAGACTGATTTTTTTGTTCGTGCGCAGGAGCTCTGCCGCAAATACGGAACGCTTCTCATTTCGGATGAAGTGCAGACTGCACTTGGCCGCACGGGTAAAATGTTTGGATTCGAGCACTGGAATCTGGAACCTGACATCATCACGTTGGCGAAAACTTTGAGCGGCGGCTACGTGCCGTGCGGCGCAATCGTGACACGTCGCGACATTTATCAGAAAACTTTTTCGCGAATGGACCGTTGTGTTGTTCATTCGACGACATTCGGCCGGAATAACTTGGCGATGGCGTGTGGGTTGGCAGCGCTGGAAGTGATCGACAACGAGAAATTAATTGCAAACTCTGCAAAAATGGGCGCGCTGCTGATGGGAAAAGTGGACGCGCTGCGTGCGAAACACTCGTTCATCAAAGAAGTGCGCGGCAAAGGCCTCATGATTGGGATCGAGTTTCATGAGCCGCAAGAGTTCAGGCTGAAGATGGCGTGGAAGCTATTGCACAAGATCGACAAGGTGCTCTTTGCGCAAATGATCGTGACTCAAATGCTAAGCAAACATCGCATTCTGACGCAAGTTGCCGGGCACGCGATGGACGTCATGAAGATTCTGCCGCCGCTGATCATCGGCGAAACAGAAGTCGACATGTTCGTGACCGCGCTTGACGATGTACTTACGGAATGCCGCAAATTCCCAGGGCCAATGTGGGAGCTTGGGAATAATTTCGTTAAAGCTGCGCTTGGTTCAAAACGCACGGTCGAAGCACGCCCCGCTGTCTCCGCATAAAACGGGCAGCTGCGTCTTTGCTTGCTGACGAAATTACCCGGCGCGCACGGCTAACCGAGACTTTATCATTGTCGATCATTCATTCGGGCGTACGTTCTCGAAACTAGAAAGGAAATGTTATGAGTAGTGCTGTTGCTGAACAGAAAAAGAACAGTGAAACGAAACTAAACCAGCTCGATCAGCTCAAGAAGTTTACCAAAGTTGTCGCCGACACGGCGGACTTTGAGTCGATGAAGGAATTTAAACCGCAGGACGCTACGACGAACCCAAGCCTCGTGTATGCTGCCACGCAAAAAAAAGAGTACTCCCATTTGCTTGACGAGGTACTGACCGAACGAAAGAAGTCCGGTCTGAGCGGACACAAGCAGATCGAAGACATCTGTGATCATCTATTGGTGCAATTCGGATGCGACATTCTCCAGATTGTGCCGGGGCGCGTTTCAACCGAGACGGATGCGCGGCTGTCTTTCGATGTCGAAGGTTCGATCAAAAAGGCGAGGCGACTGATCCAGCTTTACGAAGAGCGCAAAATTCCGCGTGAACGCGTGTTGATTAAGATCGCGTCGACCTGGGAAGGATTAAACGCTGCGGAGCAGCTGCAAAAAGAGGGGATCCGCTGCAATTTGACACTGATGTTTTCGTTGCCACAGGCGGTCCGCGCAGCGGAAGCGAAAGCGCAGCTTATCTCGCCATTCGTCGGGCGGATCTACGATTGGTACAAAAAGGAGATGAAGCGCGACTACGTCGGAGCAGAAGATCCAGGAGTTCAATCAGTTAGGGAAATTTACACGTATTATAAGAAATTCGGCATTCCAACTGAAGTGATGGGTGCCAGCTTTCGTAATACCGGCCAGATTCTGGAGCTGACTGGCTGTGATTGTCTAACCATAAGTCCCGAATTAATGGAACAGCTTTCACAATCCACGGACCATGTTGAGCGCAAACTGACGCCGGAAAAAGCGAAAGCCGCGAAAATCGATAAATTGGAATTAGATGAGAAGAAATTCCGCTGGCTACTAAATGAAAACGCGATGGCGACCGACAAAACGTCGGAAGGTATTCGTAAATTCGCCGCCGACGTCGTGAAACTGGAAAAATTCGTAGCTAGCAAATTGTAGCTGCAATCGATCCTTATAGGAGCGGGATCCAGAGTCCCTGCTGCCGCATGTTTAACGTTGTTCTGGTTCGGCCGGAGATTCCGCCAAATACAGGCAACATCGGTCGGCTTTGCCTGGCGACGCAATCGTCCCTGCATTTGGTTCGCCCACTTGGCTTTTCGCTTGATCATCGGCAGTTGAAGAGAGCAGGTCTCGATTATTGGGAGGAAGTAAGCCTGAGACTGTGGGATTCCTTCGACGCCCTGCGTGAGTCGCAGCCGCCGGATGCAAATTATTTTTTCCTAACAACAAAGAGCAAGCGCCCTTACTACGAAATGAGATCTCAGCGCGAAGATTTTCTCGTGTTTGGTCCTGAGACAAAGGGCCTGCCGGAGAGTTTACTCGCAGCCAATGACGATCGCTGCATTTGCATTCCAATGCATGGAACTCGCAGTCTGAATCTCGCTACTGCTGTTGGAATTGTGTTGTTTGAGGCGCTCCGCCAACAGCAGACCTGACCAGAAACCATCGCAACCTACCCAGCGCGGTGGGGGTTTAATCATAGAAGGAAAGATAGAAGGAATATCATGAAACGTATTGTGTTTTTGACATGCATTGGGAGCCTTGCGCTCGCGCTGACGGCGTGGGGTGCCCAGCAGGAGAACAGGTCAGCGAGAGGTGGAGGCGGGCGAAGCGCGTACGCTGTGTCGACCGGCGGCGGTGGCCACGCTGCGTCCATGAGAACGGCGCGAAATTTTTCCGCTGGATCTCATCAGCGTGCAATCGCAACGAGTTCACGCGCTCGGCCCAATTCGTTCGCTCATGTGAGAACCCCGCAGAGGAATCACATGCAGGCAGCCAGGGCCCAGAACACCAGAATGACACGTACCAGAACAGCGGCGAATACTCACAATCGCGCTGTTATCAATCGTGAGAGAAATCTCGCCCGGGCAAATACTGCGAGGATCAATCGGAACGAGGCTGCAAGATTGCGCAATGAGAGAATGACGCAGGCTAACGCCAGAATCAATGCTCGCCGTAATTTCGCAGCAAACCGCGGGAGAAATATGACTCTCGGCAGAAACGTAGCTGTTAATCGCAACCGCGCGAATGCGCGTGTGGTGAATACCTGGCGTAATGCCCGTTTCCGCAATCCGAGGTACGCTGTGTTTTACAACTATCGCCGGCAATGGCATGACCGCGGCTGGTGGACGAGTCACTATCCGCGCGTTGTCTTTGTACTAGGCGGGTGGTGGTACTGGAATGCAGGTTGCTGGTTTCCAGCATGGGGCTATGATCCATCCTCATACTATCCATATGACGGACCGATCTACGGCTATGGTAATCTGACGCCTGATCGGATCGTTGTGAACGTTCAAGTTGCGTTGCAACGAGATGGCTATTACACGGGACCGATCGATGGAAGCATGGGACCGCAAACACGCGAGGCACTCGCGGCATTCCAAGCTGACAACAACCTCGCGGTTACTTCGGCAGTGGACGGACCAACCTTGCAAACGCTCGGTTTGAGCTAACGTCAACAAATTATCTTAAAGGAGCCGCTCAGCGACTTGCTGTGCGGCTCCTTTTTTTCACCCAGAGTGCGAAATAGGAACTCACCGAATACTTGCGTCTGTTTTAATTTGTGGTCTTCCGCTGACAGTCGCGACGGGGTCTGCGCAGGAGACCCAACAGACAAATGAAAAGAAAAAATCTGCTCCTACGCGACAGATCCCATGACATCCAGGTAAAGCAGGCGGCCAGGCAGCACAACCCGGCAGGACTGCGGGATCAAGTAAGCCTGCGGAGGTCGGTAAAGCAAAAGGAGCTACAAGACCAACGGAAGCGCACAAGCCACAAGAAGCTAAGCCAAAAGAACTCAATCAGCATAAGGCTAACTCGACGCAACCTGGCAACCCGGTGCAAGCTGGTGGGGCAGGTAGGCCCCTTAAACAGGTCAAAATTGGTAACATACTAGAAGCTGGTAAACACCCAGGACGTCCCAAGCCACCAGGAGAGGGCAAGGCAGGAGCGGCCGGTGGCGCCACAGGCAAACCAGTTACGCCCTAGCACTTCAACCTTCCAAAACAACCAAACACAGCAAAGGCTCCGCCGGTAAAGTTCGAGCAGGGTAGACACCTTGAAGGAAGCCAAAACTGGCAGGGCCAACAATATGCGGCTTTCTGTAACTACAAAGCAGAATGGCACGATCAGAATTGGTGGCACAGTCATTACAATAACATCGTGTTTGTGTTCGGTGCCCCGTATTTTTTGGAACGCCGGTTATTGGTATCCAGCATGGGGTTAGTCTCCTAATGCATATTATGCATGGGCTGGTCCCATTTACGCTTATAATAACCTGCCTCTTGGACCAGGTGATTGCTAATGTGCAAACGGCGCTACAGCAACAAGGTTATTATCAGGGAGAGGTGGACGGTCTTACACACGTGGGGCGCTCGCGAACTACCAACGCGATCACGGCCTCTATGTAACATCTGCGATCGATCAGCCAACACTGCAGTCATTGGGAATGGCATAACATCACGCGTTCAGTCGCAAGACGGAGGGCTCTCAATCTCGAAGGGGAGCCTGTATCCGCAAAAAACATTGCCAATATGCCGCCATTTTGTTTTGGTGTTGTCACCAGAAACCGAAGAACTCTGCTCGACGGATGTTAACAGTCGTTGAATAAACCGACGAACTTAAAGTCTAACATTCTGAATGGAAAAAACTATGAGAACATTCCTTATTTTAGTTTGCAGCCTTGCGCTCGTGTGCGCCGCGGGCGCTGCGCAAAATGACCAGAAAGCAAAGAAACAAGCGCAGAAGAGCAGCCAGGTTCGATCGACGCAGCACGCCGGTCCTGCAGCCGCACCTAAGAAAACAGCGCCCACGCGCTATCAACCGGCCTCAAATGGAACATCCTATCAAAAGGCAAAAGGTCGGCAGGGGGTCAATAACCAGGTCTATCAGTCGAGATCGAATGTAAAAGCGACGAAAAGGAGTTCCAAGCAGATCACCGCACAACGTGCGCAAGCTGGAAGGTATGGTGTCTCGACAGCGCCATCTAAGAAAACGAAACAAGCACAACAGAGCGTTAACAGGCAGGCTTACCAGTCGGCCTCGAACGTGAAAAAGGCCAACAAGGCTTCCCAACAAGTCGCTGCACAGAATGCGCAGACTGGCCGTTATTCTAAAAAGACAAAACAATGGAACGCCAACAAAGCTTCTGCCGCGGCATTTCAGTCGAACGCTAAGAAGTACAAGGCGCAGCGTTTTAACCTGCCGTCGAACACGCGTCCGACGAAGTACGCTTCAGTAAAGTATCAGCAGAACCGACGAATTCAGGGAAGTCGGTACTGGCAAGGTAGGAAATATTGGGCTTTCCGGAATTATAGGCCGGCCTGGCACGACAGGGTTTGGTGGCGAAATCATTACAACCGCATCGTTTTCGTATATGGTGGATGGTATTACTGGAATGCCGGCTGGTGGTACCCAGCATGGGGCTATGATCCCGGTGCTTATTATGCTTGGGACGGTCCCATTTACGGTTATAACGGGCTTCCTCCGGATCAGGTTGTCGCCAACGTACAGGCAGCCCTGCAGGCGCAAGGTTATTATCAAGGCGAAGTGGACGGCCTGCTCGGGCCACTCACACGTGAGGCGATTGCCGGTTACCAGAGCGATCACGGCTTGTATACGACAGCGACGATTGATCAGCCCACGCTGCAATCTTTGGGAATGACATAACAGACCTTGTCAGCCAGAAGCCGCCGTTGATTGATTACCTTGACGGCGGCTTTTTGGTGTACGCGAGACGCCCTTGTGTTCGCATCGTGTTTGCGGCAGATATGAAGACAACCTTCTCAATGGAAACGGCAACTCCGCAGCTAGTGGCGCGTGATCTTGTCCAATCTTTTCGAATGGGCGCTCGCCGGATCGATGTCTTGCGCGGCATTTCGATGGAAGTCGCGTGCAGCGAAGCGGTCTTTCTTTCCGGCGCGTCAGGCGCAGGGAAAACAACGCTTCTCTATACGCTAGCTGGTTTGGAGCGCCCCGAATCCGGAACGGTCGAGTTTGAGGGACGAAACCTTTACAACGGCACATCTGCGTCCCAGGCGCGCTTTCGAAATCAGAAAATGGGTTTCATATTTCAGGGATATTTCCTGTTGCCGGAGCTGACTGCGCTCGAAAACGTGTCGCTCCCGCGGATGATCGGTCGAAAACCCGAAACCAAACGCGCCGAGGAAAGCCTGGCGGCGGTTGGTTTAGCGGGTCGCATGCATCATTTACCGGCAGAACTCTCAGGAGGCGAACAACAACGTGTGGCCATCGCGCGGGCTTTAACAAATGATCCCGAAATCATTTTCGCCGATGAGCCGACTGGAAATCTCGATTCCAAAACAGGAGACGCAATTATTGATCTGTTGCTGGACCTGACGCGTTCGCGAAAAAAAACGCTACTCGTGGTGACGCATGACGCTCGCCTTGCAGCACGCGGTGACCGTCAACTGCGTATCAGAGACGGCGTTTTGCAGTAGAGAAGTTTCCGCCTCAACGTTTGGCTTTATTGAAAGGCTTGGCGCTTTTCATT
>JBEDUS010000307.1:0-9445 GCA_040414975.1 Candidatus Udaeobacter sp. | reverse complement strand
CGATTTGCAAATGTTAGTGACACCGTCCCAAAATTTGCCGCCGATTGGTTTTTCTGCCGTCACAGCTTCATCCGGTGCTGATTTCGAATCGCCTCGCCTAAATTCTGCAGGGAAAAAACGGACACTCTCCGCGGCGATCTCGAGCATCGCTGCGCAAATCAATAACAACACACCTGTACTCACGTGACGCACGAGCGATGCGGTAATAATTGGCCCAAGGATCCCGCCTAACGAACCACCGACAGCGATGAAGCCGAACAGTCGTTTGCCTTGCTCGGTTGTGAACAAATCGGTCATAAAGCCCCAGAAGACGGCTGTGGCAAAAAGATTGAACACGCTGACCCACGCGAAGAAAGCCCCGTCGACCCAAACCTGTCCTTTGGACGGTACAACGCGCATAAGCACAAAAAAGATGAGCAGGTTCGCGATAAAAAAACGGTAGGCGATGGGAATGAATTTCCGCCGCGACATACGCGCGACGATGGAGGAGAAGAGCGCGTTCGCGACGATCATCGCCACAAGAACGACGGTGAACATCCACCACAGGTCTTCGGAAAAATTTGAGCCAATGTTGTCGCGAACTGGCCGGATCACATAGTAACCAGCCAGGACGACGAAAAAGAAAATGAAACCCAGCCAAAGGGCTCGAATTTCGTTCGGTTTTACGTCAACGATTTTGGTGAAGAGTTTTCTCATCCTGTAGCCGCGGCCTTGTGGGCCGCGCGCACGCGTCGCACAGCGACGCGGCTACAATTTTATTTCTTCCACGCCGCAAGAACTTCCGCTTCACGTTCGGTCGTCATTAGGATTTTATCATTTCCTTCTTCTTCCACGCGGCAAGCGCTTCAGTTTCGCGCTCGGGTGTCAGGCCGGCGCGCAATTTCGATTGCCGCTCTTGCGGTAATGATTTGAACCAGGTGAGCGTGTCGCGCGACGTTTCAGCAAGGGGACGAAACGTCAGGCCTTTCGCCAGCGCGCGATTAATCTTTGTCCGCGCAAGTCCGAGCTCATCGCCTGCCCAGACTGGCATGTCCGACCATGCTGCAACCTTTTGTTGTTGCAGAAAATCTGCGGGCGCCCATGTAAAACTCGCATTCGAACCAAGCGCGCTTTTGATTTCGTCGAGCATCTGACCCATTTCGAGCGGCTTGGCGGGACCAGTCGCGTTATAAATTCCGGTCTCGCGATTTTCCGCCATACGAATTGTCCATTCAGCCAGGTCCCGTGCGTCGATGAACTGCACCGGATCACTTGGTTTGCCCGGTGCCAAAACTTCGCCGCCTCGGTCGATGCGGACTGGCCAATAAGTAAAACGATCGGTCTCATCGCGCGGTCCGACGATGAGACCCGGACGGACGATTAAGGCTTTTCCGGGAAACCATTTCTCGGCTTCCTTTTCCGACAATGCTTTGAGCGGGCCATAAGTCTTATAACCCGATGCTTTCACCGCTTCGATCGTCTCTTTGTACGGATCGGGACCATCGTATTTCGCAAGCGGCGCCGTTTCATCCACTCCCTGACCTGTGTCGGCGTAAACCGAGATTGTGGAGATAAACACGTAACGCTCGACATTGCCTTTCAGAATTTGCGCAGCATCACGCACCCAGGCGGGAAGTGTCGTGGGATTATCGATCGCCACATCCCATTGCCGGTTTCTGAGCGCATCGAGCTGACCGTTGCGATCCCCGATTAACTGTTCGACTTCCTTTGGTAACTCCCCCGGATGTGTCTTGCCGCGGTTAAACGTGGTGACTTTGTGGCCGCGACTTAGTGCGTATCGAACCTGGTAAGGGCCGGTGAATCCAGTACCGCCGAGAATGAGAATGCGCAGAGGCTTCACGGATTTCTCTGCGAGCACCTTTGGCGATCTTGGCGCGAGAGCAAAAGCGGCGCTGGTGGCAGCAGTAACTTTGATAAATTGGCGACGCGTCGTTTTCATGTGAGGCGTTAACTTTGTTGTCATTCCGAGCGAAGTCGAGGAATCTCTTAAGTTATCCGTTAACGATCAGAGATGTCTCGACTTGGCTCGACATGACAATCGATAAAATGACTCGACGCGAAGCCGCGCGCTTAATTGGCGTCACCGCGACAGGATTGTGTTTGCCGATTCCTGCGGCACGCGCGCAGGCGAAAGGCGAATCATCAGCGATGCTCACACGTGCAATTCTGTCTTCTGGCGAAAAACTGCCGGTGATCGGGTTGGGAACCTGGCAAGCCTTCGATGTCGACCTCACATCGGACACCCAAAGACAGTTGGGAGATGTCCTCTCGCTTTTCGTGAAACTCGGCGGGCGTGTAATCGATACGTCGCCGATGTACGGGCAAGCCGAAGAGGTGATTGGCGAGCTGACGACCGCGCTCGGCATTCGGGACAAGGTCTTTCTCGCCACGAAAGTGTGGACTCGCGGCAAAGAAAACGGCATCAAATCGATGGAACGTTCGATGTCGCTTCTACGTGGGAAACGAATCGATCTGATACAGGTTCACAACCTCGTGGATGTCGAGACGCAGTTGGCGACATTGCACGAATGGAAGTCGCAGGGCCGCACTCGTTACCTGGGCATCACGCACTATGAAGCGGGCGCCTTCGCTGACGTGGAAAAAATCATGCGAAGCGAAAAGCTCGACTTTGTGCAGATCAACTATTCGCTCATGGAGCGCGAAGCTGAAGAACGTCTTTTGCCGCTTGCGCAGGAACGCGGCGTTGCCGTCATCGTCAATCGACCTTTTGGTGGCGGCGATCTGTTCAGCCGAACCCGCTCAAAGCCATTGCCTGACTGGGCTGCGGAATTTGATTGCCGATCATGGGCGCAATTTTTCCTCAAGTGGATCGTGGCCAATTCTGCTGTCACCTGTACCATTCCCGCGACCGACAAGCCCCACCATCTCGAGGATAATATGAGGGGAGGAATCGGACCGCTTCCTGATGCAAAGACGCGGCAACGAATGGTTGAATTTGTCTTGTCACTGTAGCTTGCGCCGACCCGGGATTGCCTCTCGATCGCGTTTTCTCCAGGTCCTGTCCGCATCGAGGAATTGTCAAATGAAAAAATTTACGTTTTCTTAAAAAAATTGGTTGCGGAAGCAGTCGATCACATCGATAGGACGCGCGCTTTATGGGAAAAATAAGCCCCTGTCTTGTTCTCGCCGTCTGTTGCATGGCACTTTGTCCGCACCCAGTGGCGGCGCTCAATTTTTCAGCGCCGAAACCGAAATTTGGTTACACCGACGCTTCTGGTAAGAAGCAATCGGTTGAGATTGTGGACAAATATTATCCGAAGAAGCTCGTGCAACCGTTCGGGAATGATCCGCAGATCGATCCGAGGCTACGCCGAGCTGCGACCATTGCACAAGAGCGCGCGCGAGCGCACTCGCTTTCCAAATGCTGGCATTACGTGAAGGAAGCTCTTGTTGCTGCTGGCGTCGTGAAGTCACGACCACAGACACTCCTTGCTAAACAAGCTGGCCAGGAGCTGGTGAATAATTACGGGTTCAAGAAACTCCCGGTGACCGATCCTTATCAAGCACCGGTCGGGTCCGTGTTGGTCTATGGCGCTAAACGCGCCGCTGGCCACGTCGAAATCCGAACTGAGGATGGTTTCGTAAGCGACTTTCGCTCAAAGACGCCATCCCGCCGTCCGCTGCTGGGCGTTTTCGCCAAGGGGTAGGTCGCTCATTCGAGCGATCCTGACCACTTCGACAAGAATCAATTCCGGCTGGCAATTTGTCCAGCTGCACAAGATTCTTTTTCGATGATTCAGCCGATCCGCATCGCCATGTGGTCGGGTCCGAGAAATATCTCGACAGCCATGATGCGCGCTTGGGGTCATCGAGCTGACTCTTTTGTCATCGATGAGCCGTTTTACGCCTATTATTTAAAGGCGACGGGGAAGAACCATCCCAGTGCAGATGAAGTGATCGCTTCTGGCGAGACCGATTGGCGAAAAGTGATCGCACAACTGACCGGTGCGATTCCGAACGGCAAGCGGATTTTTTTCCAGAAACAAATGACGCATCATCTTTTGCCGGAAGTGGATCGCGAATGGCTTGGCTTAGTCACGAATTGCTTTCTGATTCGCGATCCGCGCGAGGTGATCGCTTCCTACATCAAAAAGCGGGAGGACCCAGCGCTCCCCGACCTTGGCTTTATGCAGCAAGCAGAGATCTTTGATTTCGTCCGGACTCGCATGAATTCGATCCCGCCGGTTGTCGACGCAAAAGATGTGCTGAAAAACCCAGAACGGATGTTGCGCCTGCTCTGTGACGCAGTCAGTGTGGAGTTTAGCGAATCGATGCTATCGTGGCCGCGCGGATTGCGTGAGACGGATGGCGTCTGGGCCAGGCATTGGTACGGTGAAGTAGCAAAGACGACATCGTTTCAACCATATCGATCCCGCGAAGTGAAAGTGCCGGCGCATTTAAAGCGAATTCACGATCGCTGTCGCGAATGCTATGAGCGACTCTATGAATACAGATTATGCTGAAGCATGGCTTGCGCGATTTCGTTGCGGTTTGTCTATCGGCGTTTGACGCAAACGCCGCTACAACAAAACAGTTGATTTAATCAGCGTAATCGGCGGTTCAACCAATGCTTCAGAAATTCGACGAACGAAATCGCAATCTGATCGTTAATATCAACGGTCAGCTTGTGCATCGCGACGATGCCGGGATCAGCCCATTTGATTCCGCTGTGCAGGGTGGCGATGCGGTCTGGGAGGGATTGCGGCTTTACAATGGCCGGATTTTCAAACTCCACGAGCATCTCGATCGACTGGAACGTTCGGCGGGCGCTTTGTCATTCGCTGAAATTCCGCCCCGCGAAAAAATCATTGACGAAATCAAACGCACACTCGCGGCAAACAAAATGAGTGACGGCG
Organism: Candidatus Udaeobacter sp.; assembly: GCA_040414975.1. Classification (GTDB taxonomy): domain Bacteria; phylum Verrucomicrobiota; class Verrucomicrobiia; order Chthoniobacterales; family UBA10450; genus Udaeobacter. Next base: position 4,568 of record JBEDUS010000307.1, on the reverse strand, counting down.
TGCATATCCGGCTCACGCTGACTCGGGGTTTGAAGATTACTTCTGGAATGGACCCACGTCTGAATCAGAGCGAGCCTACGTTGATCGTTCTCGCGGAGCACAAGGCGCCTGTTTACGCGAAAGCCGGTCTAACATTGATTACGAGCAAAATCCGGCGTCCGCCTCGCGAGGTTCTCGATGCACGAATTCATCACGCGAATCTACTAAATTCGATTCTCGCTAAAATCGAGGCAAACAGCGCCGGCGCAGACGACGCATTGATGCTCGACACTCGTGGTTTTGTCGCAGAAACAAACGCCACGCACGTTTTTATCGTGCGCCACTCCGACAAATCTCGAGCCAGCGGCGACCTTGCGACCAGTCGCGTGCTGGCTTGCCCGGAGGGAATTACGCGCGCGACGGTGATGGAGATTTGTGCCGCGGAAAAACTCCGCTGTATCGAGACTGATCTGTCACTTGTCGATGTTTATGGCGCCAGTGAAATGTTTTGTACTGGCACAATGGGCGAGCTGGCCGCGGTGACCAAGTTGGACAATCGCCAGATTGGCGACGGCACAGTCGGCCCGATGACAAAACGCCTGAGCGATCTTTACGCTAAACGAACTACCACCGAAGGCGTGAAGGTTGCCTAGTTTTCTGACCGTGGTCTTTAAGCATTGCTAGTTAAGGCGCGCTCCCGCTCGCGTTTATTTTCCCCAAGTTTTCCTTTGAAAGGAACTGCGGCCAGATCCTTCCTCGAAGGCTTCGAAGTGTTCAGGGTTCTGTTGGTAGTATTTTTGATGGTACGCTTCAGCGGGATAAAACTTCATCGCGGGAAGAATTTCGGTCACAATCGGCTTCTTGAATTTTCCCGAACGCGCCAGCTTCTCTTTTGACGCTTCCGCGATTCTCTTCTCGTCGTCGTTGGCGTAAAAAATCGCGGCGCGATAACTCGGCCCGATGTCGGTGAACTGTCCGTTCCCCTGGGTAGGCTCAATTTGCCGCCAGTAAATGTCGAGCAACTGATCATAGGAGATTGTCGCCGGATCATAAGTGATTTGGATCGATTCGCGGTAGCCGGTTTTTTCGGAGGAAACAAGGTCGTAAGTCGGGTTCGGTTCTGTGCCGCCGCTATAACCGACTACGGTCTTGATCACGCCTTTTGCCTTGTCGAATGCCGGTTGAATGCACCAAAAACATCCGCCTGCCAAGACTGCTGTTTTCGTTTCTGCAGGGGAGGAATTTTGCCCAAAGCTCGTGGTAGTAGTCATCGTGGCGATCGCTCCGTAGCCGATCGCGAGAAGAAAGATTCGCTTCATGGTGTCGATCTTAGACACCTTCCTAATCAGCGCGTTGTGAATAACTCGGCCTTTTTTTTGCTTGCCATCCATGGCCCGACCGTCATAAACGGGGTCACATTAATTCAATGCAGGCCAGACCAAATTATCAAAACGGCCACGGTTCTTTCGGCATTGTCTCCATGTTGATTCGAAGTCTTAGATTTGTTTCCGATTCACTTTCTCCTCAGCGTGCCTGCGGATGAGGGTAGCTTAGCTCACCGCAGGCACGTCCGTTCTCGGCTGATTGAGCTGGATTCGCTAACTGATCGTTTCGATCTCGAGAAGATCTTCGAACGCAACGCACCATTGCACATCGATCTCGGATGTGGCGACGGTTCATTTCTTTGCGCAATGGCGCAGCGGATGCCGGACAAAAATTTTCTTGGGATCGAACGATTGCTCAACCGGGTCCGCCTTTCGGCCCGTAAGGCCGCCACAATGGATAACGTCCGTTTGTTGCGGGTGGAGAGTTCATATGCAGTGCGCTATCTGTTGCCGGCTGAATCGGTAGAAAGGTTTTATCTCTTGTTTCCCGATCCCTGGCCCAAACGCCGTCATCATCGACGCCGGATTGTCACGCCGGATTTCCTTAGCGCGATTCACGCTGCGCTCCAGGAAAATGGGAGCATTTACATTGCGACAGATGACGTTGATTACTTTGGAAAAATCAAAGAGATCGCCGATTCAGATCCCGATTTTGCAATCGATGATGCGAATGTCGACCTGCCGCGGAGTAAATTTGGCCTCATTTTCGAGAAAAAAGGCGCGCCAATTCACTGGCTGGGACTGCGAAAGACTTCACCCGTGAAATAGCTCTGCGCTTCCCAACTGTCTTGACAAAACCGCAGGATTACTGCGCCCGTCTCATCCTGGCGGAAAAGTTTAATGCCTCGTTTACGCACGCTCTCCATCCATGCGTCGCCGACTCGCTCGTAACTTGGGAAATCGCGCGAAGTGGCAATGATCAGACGCGGTTGAACGGCGTCGAGAAAAGGTTCAGATCCGGACTCTCCGGAATGATGCTGACCTTTAACGATGATATCACTGCGAAGATCTGAATGATGTGCCAGTAACTGCTCTTCGGTTTTGATGCCACTGTCCGACATGAACAAGATCGAGGTCGCACGCGCTACTAGTAGTTGAACGACATATGCCTGATCGTCCGTGATCGGCGAGCTGAAGTTCCGTGGAGGGAACAAGACGCGCGCGGCGACTTCGTTCGATAGACCGAAACTGTCTCCCGCAACCAGATTGTCCGGTTTGGTTTCGCGATTTCGAAGGAGACGTCGCAGTTTTCTATGAGAACCTGAGTGATCTGGTGCCACACTATCCACGACACGGATTCGAGGAAACTCCTCCAGTAATTGTACCGCGCCACCCAGATGAAGTGCGTCGCCATGAGTGAGCAGCACTCCGGATAGGCGGTTTATTCCGGCCCAATGTAAATACTCACTGACCACACGTTGGTAAGTCCGCTCATTCCCGCAGTCGAATAGCCAGTTCGACCACCAGCGTTGTGGCAACTGAATTTACCTATGCAAATCGACATGGGAAAACATCGTTGAACGTTGGCGAATGTTATGCTTTCTAATTATGCATCATGCCAAGCGTTCATCGTCAACCGGGCAGGCCGTACTGGTTCTGCGCATTCTCAATCTTCAATCCCGAAACACTCACGAGTAAGCGCGTCTTTCGCTCCACGAAGACTCGCGACAAGAAGCAGGCGCTCGAAATCTGCCGCGCGTTGCACAAGGCTGCGCTCAAAGCTCGCAACGGCAAGCTGAGCGTCGACGCTGCGCGTGAGGTCATCGCGCAAGGCGTGAGCGACATCTTCACCGTCTCAAACATTGAATCGTTGCCGAGCGCTTCCATTCAGTCGTGGTGCGAGACTTGGCTGCAGGCCAAAGCAATCGAAGCCGAACCGTCCACGCACATGCGTTACAAGGGAATCGTTGAACATTTCATCGGCTTTCTCGGTGACGCGAAGGCCAAGCGTGACCTTTCCACCTTGCAAGCGAGCGACGTTGCGCGATTTCGTGACCGCGAGGCGAGAGAACGCTCCCGCGCGACCGCCAATCTGAGCTTGACGGTGCTGCGCGTCTGTCTTGGCGAAGCAGTGAAGCAAGACTTGCTCACGGTCAATCCCGCTGCGCGGGTGAAGCGTCTCAAATCGAGCAAGGAATCCAAGCGGCGCGCGTTTACGCTGGCGGAAATCAAACGCATCTTGAAAGCGTGCGATGACAACGTTGAATGGCGCGGTCTTGTCCTGTTCGGCCTGTATCTCGGCCAACGCCTCGGCGACTTGGCGAAGCTGACATGGCGCGCGGTCAACTTTGAGACTGGCGAGATTGCGTTTACTGCGCGCAAAACTGGACGGCGCATTGTGCTTCCGCTCGTGCAACCGTTGATTGATTATCTGAGCGCGTTTCCAGCGAGCGACAACCCGAACGCATATGTCTTCCCGCGCGCAGCGAGTGCAAAACGTACAGCTGTATTGTCGAATGAATTCCGCGACATTCTCGTTGAGGCTGGCTTTGTTGAACCGCACACGCACGAGGCGACCGGCAAGGGTCGCTCACAAGCGCGTAAGCCGAGCGAGATTTCATTCCACAGTTTGCGCCACAGCGCGGTAACAATGCTGAAAGCAGCCGGTGTCTCAGACTTTATCGCGCGTGAGATCGTTGGACACGAATCAGCAGCGGTCTCCCGTCAGTACACACACCTAACGACTGACGACAAGCGTGCCGCCATGCAGCGGTTGCCTGATGTGACAAATTCCTGAAGTTGGGTTCACGTGCCTTAACCGCCAAAAAAAGGGGAACGTCCGCCAATAAGTGCATGCCGCGATTCGGGATATCTGTCCGAGGACGCTGTACGGACTCCTATAAGTTGCTGGCTAAAGAACACGAAAAAAACATCCCACTAACGATCAGACTTTTGCCGTCGCCTCCAGATTGCTAGCGTTTTCAATCGGTCAAACTACTAATCAAGTTCTGTCGAGTTGCCACGCGCGAAGGATTGCGCTTGGGCAGATTTGCACAACTTTGCAAACCGGGTGTTAGGTTATTGGTGGCAACTAAGTTCGTTAACACCGGCGAGCATCCGGCTACACCATCTGCCCCGCGAAGTGAAGGCACGGAAAGACCTTCGCAATGTCCCCCTGAGTTTTTCAGGCTCCCGAAGTCTGGCGGCGATCCACACTTTGGACTTGGCCGGAGCTATTACTACGAGGGCGAGAAGCAGGGTTTT
>JBEDUS010000306.1:0-5506 GCA_040414975.1 Candidatus Udaeobacter sp. | reverse complement strand
AACTAAAAGGTCACGCAAGAAGCCGCGCCGCCGTCATTCGATTATGGCGTTTGAAATGATTCGGCTGGATCGCGCTGCGGACGAACCGCTCCATGAACAACTCTATCGCCAGATTCGCGATGAATTAGTTTCGGCAACTTTCAACAATAACTCTTCGCGACTCCCCTCGTCTCGCGAATTGGCGACTGACCTCGGGCTGTCGCGATTTACTGTAAACGTCGCTTTGTCGAGGCTTCAATCGGAAGGTTATCTTCAGTCCCGAGTAGGATCGGGCACATTCGTAGCCGAACCGTTGCCCGAAACTTTCCTGAGTGCTCGGACGGAAAAAGTAGAACCGCACGTAGAACGCCCGCTCCGCCTTTCCGATCGGGTAAGAAATATTCCGGATCACCGAGCTGGAAAACAATTCGATTTCGGAATTGCCGGCCCGCCCGGCGTCACGTTTGTTCCCGCTAACGCAGCGCTTGACGAATTTCCGATCGCGATATGGGAACGACTCAGAGCAGAAGTCCTCGCAAAAAAGGGAGCACACCTGCTCCAGTATGCTTCTAGCCGTGGTGACCCCGACTTGCGCAAAGCGCTTGCAACTTATTTGTGTGATCACAGAGGTGCGCGCTGTCATCCGGACCAGATCATCATTACCGCTGGAACGCAGCAGGCCATGATGATCAGCGCGATGGCGCTCGTAAATCGCGGAGAGGTTGCGTGGATCGAAGACCCGGGATTTTACCAGGCTCGCCGGGTCTTTGGGTTCGCTGGGGCAACTGTCATTCCGAGGCCTGTCGACCGGGAAGGAATCACAATTGCGCGACCATCCAAGCAACGCTCGCCGAAAATAATCTACGTTACTCCTTCCCATCAATTCCCGCTCGGCATGACAATGAGTCTTTCGCGACGAACTGCCCTGATCGATTTTGCGCGTACCTGTGACGCATACATTTTCGAAGACGACCATAACTCGGAATTTCGTTATACCGGCCCCCCACTCCCTTGCCTTCAGGGGCTAGATAATGCGAGTCGTGTTATCTACGCAGGGACCATGAGTAAGATTCTTTATCCCTCCCTGCGGTTGGGTTATATCCTGGCACCGGAGCAACTGGTCGAACCAATGATCAAGATCCGCGCCGTGATCGATCAACATTCTCCCGCGATTGATCAAGCGACGCTGGCTCGATTCCTGACCGAAGGATTTTTCCTGAGCCACATCAGGCGCATGCGGAAACTCTATTCGGACCGAAGGGAATTCTTCATCGAACAATTCAATAACATGTTGGGTCAGTATTTCGCCCTGGAAATTCCGGAAGCCGGGTTGCATTTCGTCGCCTGGCTACGCCGTAAGGCAGACCTGCCGTTGATCACGCGTGTCTGCGGCGAGATCGGCATTAGGCCGTCGCCATTATCGTCTTGCTTTATGGAAGCGGAGGCAGAACCCGCGCTCACTTTCGGCTTCGCCGCATGGTCGCGTGCGCAAATTCGCGAAGGCCTTAGTAAGTTCGCTGCTGCGCTTAACTCGAATTTGAATTAGGTAATTTCGGCAATCTCCGGGCGCTCTGCTGACGCGGCGCGTCAACCGTTCGGCTGCTCTGGAACCGGGACAGAGTCACTGATTGTCTTCGTTGGATTCGTTACTAGAGCCAGGAATTAAGAATGAAATGGCTCGTACGAAACGCGCGAAGTGGCTCTGGTGGTGACTTAATGCCGGTCCCTAGAGTGTCGTAATGAAAATTCAACAAAGGAGACAAATATGACAACACAATTCACAACTAAAAGAGCCAGCCAAATTCTCTGCATCCTTCTGATCGGAATGGGCTGCGGCGGATCGTTTGCTGGATCGCCACCCCAGCAGAAATACACCATCACGGATCTCCAGTCGTTAGGCGGCACGAACAGCCGCGCGGACAGCATAAACGATCGCGGCTGGCTCGCCGGCTACTCGAATCTCGCGGGAAACCAAAGCCGCCACGCTGCGCTTTGGCGAAATGGCTTACTCACTGATCTGGGGACGCTCGGCGGACCGAACAGCAATGTCACCTGGTCGGTGAAGGCGAACACCGGTATCGTTACCGGTATTGCACAAACAGCAATGCCTGATCCGTTAGGCGAAGCGTGGAGCAGCGCCGCGTTTTATCCGGGAGCGACAGGCACCGGCTACATCAATCTTGGATTTGTTTGGGAGAACGCAGGCATGCGAGGACTTCCCAATTTTCCGGGTGGAAATAACAGCTTTGCGACAGGTGCCAATAACTTAGGCCAGGTGGTCGGATGGGCGGAGAACGATGTGCACGATCCTACGTGTGTCTCTCCGCAGGTCCTTCAGTTTCGACCAGCCATGTGGGCACTCGGACCACCGGATCAGATCCATGAACTGCCGCCGATCCCAGGCGATACGTCAGGAGCCGCCACAGCAATTAATGACAATGGTCAAATCGTGGGTATTTCAGGCATCTGCGACCAGGCGGTTGGGCGATACACAGCCAAGCACGCGGTGCTTTGGGAAAACGGGAAAGTCATCGACCTTGGCAACCTCGGAGCAGAATTATGGAACACGCCGACGAATATTAACCAACGCGGTGACGTGGTCGGCTTCGCCGGTGCCCCTAACGACCCGGACGGCAACTTTCTCCAGGCGTTCATCTGGACCGCCGAAGGTGCAATCCAGGCTCTTGGCTTCCTGCCCGGTGATGTTCACAGCGAAGCTTATGGGATCAACGAGCGTCGTCAGGTTGTTGGGCTTTCTTGTGACGCGGACGGAAATTGTCGCGCATTTATTTGGCAAAACGGCGTTATGCGAGATCTCAATGACTCCAAACCGCCCACCTACACTGCAACGCTGGAACAAGCCAGAGACATCAATGAAGCTGGCCAAATCGCCGGCCGGTCACTCGACGCCAACGGAGTAAGAAGAGCATTCCTCGCGACGCCTGGTGATCCTCATAACGACTGACAAACTGATTCGAGAAATTAGCGGAGAAACAATGCCGGTCGCCAGGGCGACCGGCATTATTGTTTCTATCCGGATTGTGGAGGACACGCGGTCGGCGCTCGCGAAGACGAACTGTGACGCGCTCTCAATTGTTTGCTGGATTCGCCTAATTCGCGGTTTATTTCGCTGTACCTAATGCAACCTTCCCCGATGATCATCGAAATGCGTACTTACAAAATCGAAGTCGGCAAACGAGCAGAGTTCATTGAAATCCTTGAAACAAAGGCCATCCCCGCTCACCAGAAAATCGGCATGAAGATTCTAGGTCCGTTTCTCTCAGTCGAGGATGCCGACACATTTTTCTGGATGCGTGCCTTTCCCGATCAACAAAGCCGCGAACGAATGAGAGATGAATTTTACGAAGGCAAACTCTGGAAGGAGGAACTGGAACAAAAACTCATGCCTATACTCGAAAAATACGATGTCGTTGTGGTCGAAGCCAAGGAGGGCCTCGGAGAATGGCGGTGATTTGCAATCTGAGACCCGCAATCTAAAATCGACAATTCACAGGGGGCATAGCTCAGTTGGTAGAGCGCCAGCTTTGCAAGCTGGAAGTCAGGGGTTCGAATCCCCTTGCCTCCAGTCTTGCTCGGGTCGTTGGGCGAGAGCGAGGACCGTCGCGCCGGAGCCTCTTGGCGAAGGCGGCGTCTCGGCCGCTCGCGAAGGTCAACGCGGGGAGCTACGACTCGGCGAACCAATCCATTTAGCCATTTCCGATTCAATGATTTAACGAATTCATTTGCGACCGATTGTTAAATCGTTAAATGGTTAAACCGCTAAATTTCCTGGGGCCTGTAGCTCAGTTGGTTAGAGCATGCGCTTGATAAGCGCAGGGTCACTGGTTCGAGCCCAGTCAGGCCCATGTTTTCTCAGGGAAAACGCTTTTCCCTCGTGATCGACTAAAATCCGTTCTACGCTAGGTAAATTTCCTCTATGGACGGACTAAACCAAATTATCAGAAATTATCAGTCAACAGGTAGAGCAGTATCATACGGCAGTGACAATGACCTTTCCGAGGCAAAATAATTTCGCTAGATACGAAAAATGTATACAGATAAAAAGCAGTCAGGCGGCGCGCGTCTTGGAGCAAACGCAACGCCGCCCGCTGTTGGTAAATCTCTCGATTTACGCGCGCCGCACGTCGCGCCCTTCCGCTTCCGCCGCCGCTTTAATCGCCTCCGCTTCGATCGAATCCGACGGCGACGCTGGCAACGGCAACGGCTCTGCGTCGATTAACACTTCGACGCCTGGCGATCCCGCCAAGGCGCGCTCGCGCAGCTCGATGAAGCCAACGGCCCCACAACAAGACAACGTCTGTGCGCTTGCCACGACACCCTGCCGTGGCTTATCTCTTTCTCGTTAGATGGTTGAGCGCATCGGAAATATTCTCGCCTCTTGCTATGACTGCGCAGCACTACGAGGGTGATTATCTGCTTGGCAGCTCTGACGCGGAGCACGAACGCCTGATCCTGCAGGCCATTCGGCTTGCCCCAGTTACCGAGAGATTCTTTCGAGAAGCTGGCATCGGTCTTGGGCAACGCGTCTTAGATGTTGGGTCCGGAGTGGGAGACGTTGCAATGCTCTTGACGGGGCTCGTCGGTCCTTCGGGAGAGGTCGTGGCGATCGAGCGCGATGCTCGTTCGATCAATCGCGCACGCAGTCGCGCCAGCCGACGCGGTTTGCGTAACGTGACATTTGTGCAGAGCGATATTGTTCAATTCTCGAGCGACGCTTCGTTCGATGCAGCGGTTGGCCGGTTCATACTCCAGTTTCTTCCCGATCCCGTTGCGGCATTGCGTTTCTTGTCCCAGAGCGTGCGACCAGGCGGAGTCATTGCATTTCAGGAACCGTCGTGGACGCCATTTCTTGCACTGTCCCGTCACTTGCCATTGTGGTCTGCGGCGGTCTCCCTGCTGCACGAAGTTTCTGGTCGATTTGGCGTGAACACGGAAATGGGGCCCGCTCTGCATAAAGTTTTCCAAGACGCAGGACTCCCAGCGCCCAGTATGCGGTTGGAAATGGAGTTAGGACATGAACCAGACTTCACCCGCTGGGTTTCCGATGCTGTTCAAAGTGTCCTACCGCGAATTCAAAAACTGAACTTCTCCGTTAAAACGCTCGGCGATCTCGATACCCTGCAAGAGCGGTTGCAAAGTGAAGTTGCATCCTCAAATACGGTAGTGCCTTGGCTCCCGATGGTGGGAGCGTACAGTCGGACGACCACGAATTAAATGACAATTGACCGGTTCTCGATCCAATCGATGAAGCCAACACCCCGACCCGGAAATGCGTTCAGTGCGCTTGTCGCAGGACCCTGCCGTGGCTTATCTCTTTCTCGTTGGATGTTGTCGGTTACAGCACGCGCTATCGCAGCAAGCATAGTTCTGCTCGCATCGTGCTCGGTATTCCAACCCGTTATTGATGTCGTCCCCGTTGGCAGTCTGCAAAATGGTGTTGTTTTCTACCTTGGCGACATATTTCGACCGCACCCCGAGTTCACAGTCACGGGGGTGACTGTGCAAG
>JBEDUS010000305.1:0-2365 GCA_040414975.1 Candidatus Udaeobacter sp. | reverse complement strand
GCAGGTTCAGACCGTAGTTCTCATAGAAGAACGATGGTATCCAGGTCAGGAACAACCAAAGTGTCCAGCCATAACAGAAGTCGATAGCCGTAACAGTTCAGGGGTAATCAGATGATCAGTGCCGCCGCAGCAGCGACGGTGCGATCTGGCCGCGACGGTGAAGGCGAATGGCCTCGATCAGATAAGCGAGAGCCGGACGGTTCTGCATCCTGCAAGTCTGGGCGACGGTCAGCAACCGAGCGACGGCGACTTCACCAGCCTCGCTGCGGCAGCCCATCATGATCTTGCGCCAAATGACGGCATGACGTAGCGCGCGCTCCGCAACATTGTTCGTCGGTTCGACGCCCTCATGGTCGACGAAGGTAAAGAACCGTTGAAAATTCAGGAACAAGGCCTCGGCGAGGTTGCGGACATCCCGGTCTGAACTGTCCAGATGCCGCTCGGCGAGCGCGAAAAACTTCTGTTCGATCGGAATCACTTTCAAAATCAGTTCCTGGCGGGTGATCTTCTCGCGCGGACGGGAGCCACTGCCGCGGTATCGGTGCCAGAGCCGAAACAGCCGCGCGTGCAATGCCAATGCGTCGCGGCAGAAGCGTTCCGCTTCCGTCGTTCTGGCCAACTCCAGTGCGCCAAGAATATTTCGTTTAAAATGCGCCCAACAGTACTGCAGCGGGCCATTGTGGTATTTCGCGTAACTGGGACAGCGGTCGCTACACAAGATGCCGGCGAAGGCGCGGCCGAGCAGTGCGACCAATACTTCTGCCTTGCGCGTGGTGGCAATCTTAAACACCACATACATTTTGGCGACCAGCACCCATAACCAGCGTTTCGCGCCGTTGGTCCGATGTCCGGTTTCGTCTCCATTGAGCACGGCCTGGTTCTTCAGATCTCCACTCAATTGCTCGCATGGAACCTCAACCGCAGCGCTGGCTTCTTCCCATGATTTCTGCGTGCTTCCCAAGCTGATCTCAATCCCCAGCGCCTCTTGCAAAAAACCTTGGACCATTCGCCGAGGCATTCGGCACACCACGGTCATATAGGCGATCCAGGCCACCAATCGTGGACCGAAAGTGTCCTCAATCTCTTTGGGGACTACTGCGGTGGTGACATGCTCACAATCGGGATCGACACAAATCACCGAATGCAGCCGATACTCGGTAATCTGCGGCTGGATGTCGGGAACCTCAATCACTTGATGTCGGCGTGGCTCGCCAGACTCCAAGGCGCCTGTGCCGGATCGCGGCAAATCCTGACCGCATGCCCGGCATTCCTCCGGATACAAGTCCACGAATCGGGTAACACGTTCGGGCGGAACCAATTGCCGCGTCCATCCCCGATGCCCCGGTTGTCCGCCTGGTTTGCGCTTGCTCTTGTGGCGCCGCCCACGCTCGCGTTGGGATCCAGCCAATCCGTCTGACGAAGGTGGCTTTGACGATGTCGTGGAGTTCTGCTGCCGCATCGCCAGTTGCCGCTCTAAATCGGCAATCTTGCGGTCCCGCTCGGTTAACTCTTCACGCAATTTCTCGAGTTCACGTTCCAGTTTCTCGTTTCGCCGCTGCAGCTGTTCCATCTGCTGCTTCGTCTCTGCTGAGTCTGGCCGCCTTTGCCGACGGCGGTTGCTCGCTGACCGCGCATTCATTCACCCTAACGTAGCGGGTGTGACCGGATTTGTCCAGCATTTTCGATATGATCCTGCCGTTCAAACATCGTTTCCCCTGGAGATGCCCATGCCGATGATCCCTTTTATGAAGCGTTTCCCAGAGCTCGCTGCTCGCGAAATGCGGGCCGTCACCGTTCGGGGACGAAGCGACATCCCTGATGGAGAATACGGGTTCCTGGAATTGTTTTGCGATGAACCCGGTTGCGATTGCCGACGCGTTATGATCGATGTCTTGCGCGCCGACACTGCATTGAACAAGATCTGGGCCACGATCAATTACGGTTGGGAGAGCGTCGATTTCTACAAGAAGTGGGGCGACCCTTCTGCCAGCGAGGCAACATCGAAGGGCCCTTTCCTGGATCCATTGAATCCGCAGACTCGATATTCACCGGTGTTTCTGAATGTGTTTCGCGCCGTGTTGCAATCACCTGATTACGTCCAGCGACTTCAGCGTCACTACCATCTTTTCCGCCAAACCGTTGACGAACACCTTTCTCCAAATACTATCTATCGCTCTCCTCTCTATCGACGCAAAAATCGGCGCCGTCACAGGCCTCTTCTCAATAGACGCGGCTGATTTATCCTCTGAACTGTTACACAAAACTCTCAGGCGGGCATCGAAGCTAAATCCATCCGTGAAATTACTGATATCAAAATTCAAACTTTGCGTGCGTCATGGACGAAATGGGCTTACCTCATTAGTTA
>JBEDUS010000304.1:0-9175 GCA_040414975.1 Candidatus Udaeobacter sp. | reverse complement strand
TCACCGAAGTCAGGGAACCCGCCACTCCTGGGCATGTTGAGTTTCGTCGCTCCTGTCAGACTGGCGTTGTCATCCTGATACTGACCAGTCCAGCGGACGATTGCACCGACATCCAAGCCCTGCATCCATGTGTCAGCCGGGCCATCGTAGAAGATACTGAAGTTAGCCCGATGCCACGGCAGCGAACTGGTTAGAGCCAACCCGGGCGGCAGGAATGAGCCTGCAATACCGAACCGCTTCGAGTCGGGAGTAGGTTGAAACTCAGCCCGCGAGGGCCACGTGCCGTTGACCGTGGTTGTTAACCTTCCCCAGTCGCCATGGCCGAAGATCGTCGAATCCAGAATGTAGATCGCTTCATAATCCAGACCTTCGAAGATCGCGCCAGAGAGGTTTTGGCTGGGATCAATAACCAGATCGACCGGCCCCGGCTCCCCAGTCGGGTTAGTACCAGCAGAACGGACTACCGTCTGCCCGCTGGAGCCTACAACGGTTGACGCGCCCGGTCCTGGCGGTGGATTACTCTCGATGATGAACTGCGCGCCGAGAGTCGACACTATGTCGCGCATATCGATGTGCCACCAATCGGCACTCAGCGTCAGGCCTTTGATCCATTTCGGACTGTAAACAATTCCGTAGGTCCACTCATAGGCCACTTCCGGATGCGTGTTCGGGTTGCCCAAAATGCGTTCCTCAATCTGAGGCTCGGTCTGTCTCGAAAACGGATCGGCGACGATTGGGAAGTTTTGCGAGGATGCAGGCGTAAGTTCTGCCAGCGTCGGCGCATGGAACGCCTCGGTGTAGCTGCCACGCAAGGTCAGCGCGCCGATATACTTGGGATCAATCGGTTGCCAGCGCACAGACACCTTAGGCTTCTGCGCATTAAACGTGGTATGCACTGACGGTCCACCTGGGAATAGCCCAGAAGGCAGTACTCCAGAGGTGTTGTTGCTGTACCATTCCTCGCGCTCCGCAAAGTCAACCTCAAAGCTGTAGAAGCCAGGGAAGTTCCACGTCGGACTGGTAAACGGCACACGCACTTCCTCGTAGATTCCCCAGATGTCCCGGTTCACTCGGAAGCTTTGACCATCCGTTGAACCAATCGTATTGAACGTGTTATTGAGCGCGTCGCGATCGCGGTCGAATCTCGGCGCGTCGTACTCGCCGCCAATCACGAAGGAGACCGGACCAGCAGGTAGACTGAACAGATCGCCGTTGATCGTTGCGTAACCTATCGGCAACTCATACGCACCTGAGTTATGCAATGTCACATAGACTCTCTGCCTCGCCGCCGGCGTGTTTTGATGGAAAAAGCCACCAAACGGATTAAAGGCCGTAGATGCCAGCCCAAAGAAAAATTGAGTCCTCTTTTTCGGAACCCGATCCGATTCGACCGACGCAAAAAGCATTGTCAGTATCGGGATCGACAGGAAATACCAGGAGTAACCCCCTCACTTGGAAATGCCACTTGAGAAGTGATGGGCAGAGCGCAACCGCCACCGTGCCCAGCACCGCTGTGCGCACATCGTAAAGAGCAGAGCCCATCCGATAAAACAGAAAAAGGCACAGCAACGACAGCACGACGACAGAACCCTTGAGAGAAATGACGCCGACGCCGAAGGCGGCGAACGCAATTGCGGCTAGATACGCTTCCCAAGCCGCCCCGGCATTGTACGGTTGACCGTACATGTAGAAGGGAAAATACCGTCCTTCCAGAATGTGTTTACCCATCAGGCCGATGATTGCCTCATCGCTATGGACATGAGTTTGCGACGTTAACAGGATCGCAAACCACGCCGTCGCGACAAGGATGAATACTCCAATAAACAGCGCGTGCCGGCACATTAAACCTTTCTTCTCACTTCGGCGGTAAAGCGATCAGAGGAACCTGGAATGCCAACAATCTATGATTCCATCTGCCGCTTCTAGTGTGGAGGATGAAATCCGAAATCGGTTTCCAATTTTTTCCACAGCCAATCGGCGGACGAGTCCCTGTTCATCAATGCGGAATTTGCGACTGCAAGCGCTTCGGCTTTATCAACCTTGGCATTCAAGCAGTAGAGATATGTAAGCAGAAATGTTTCGTGAACGCCGAGGGCACCGTGATCTTTGAGACTTTCCAGCAGCCGAATCGCCTCGTCCAAGTCGCGTCGCGCCAGCGCGCCGGCAATGAGGTCCGGCATAATCTCAAGCGGCGGCGGTTCTGTCTCGCGCGCAATCCGCTGCGCAATGGCGAGTCGTAGTTCATCGCTGCCTAGCGCTTCCAAGACCGGCATGCGCAGTCGCGTTCCGCGCAAGAAAAGGTCAAGCTCCGCCAGTTTATTGCTTCCAACCGTTTCCGAAAGGAATCGCGTCTCACGAACGGCGAAAAGCGCCTTCACTGTCCCGCGACTGCGGGATAGCGTCTCGGGCCAGATACGATTGATCATTGGCGACCGCAGAAACCGTTCCGTGACAGATGCGGGTTCCATGTAAGCGGCCGCAAACTCAAAATTCTCCTGTACATCCCAGGGCGCATCGCTCAATCGCTTCGGATAATTGTCGGTCAGCGCCGCGACGTCCCGAGTCGTGCGATCGATCTCGTCGCCGTCCATCAAAAACAGTGCGCCTAACTGTTGCGGCACCTCGACGCCAATCCGTTCTAAATCCGCGCCAGTCGCGGGGCCCTTCCACAATCGCCGCAACTCCTCCTCGCCGACGTTGCGTCCCTGCCCATTGATGCCCATCATGATCCAGTTCTCATCAGCACTTGCCCAGACTGATGCGTTCGAAAACACATCGTGAAATGCGCGAAGAATTGCTTTTGCCTCATTCAGCTTTAGTTGGTCCATCGGCAGCCAAAAAGTGGCAATCCCGCCATCTTTCAGCCGGCTTTTCATCAACGAAAAAAACTCTTCGGTGTAGAGATTGACGGAACCCGGGACTTTCGGCGGAGGCGGTTCTCCAGAGATGACATCGTACTGCTGCGGGCTGGCTTGAAGAAAGAAACGCCCATCTTGGACCACTGCGTGCGTGCGGGGATCGCGCAGCGGATTCGAGTAATTGATACCGGTATAGAAATCGGCGAGATGAAACACCTCTTTCGAAATATCCACGATATCGAGGCGCTTAACGTTTGGGCCATGAAGAAATGCGTCCGCCGTCACTCCACAGCCATAACAAATAAGTAGGACGTCTTGTGATTCCGGACGGAAAGCCAGGGGAAAGTAGGCAAACAATCGCATGTAACGTTGATTGCGCGGATTTGTAGCCGACATCGAAAACGCGTCGGTCAGCAGTCTGTAGTAATACGGTTCGCCGAAAAGGTCGCGACGGAGCAGCTGGTAGGTGTCTGAGGTCCCTTCGATTTTCTTAACAACCCGCGCAAGCACGTTGCCCTGTTCATCCGTTACGTAGGGGCGGCTCGCGTGCACGAGATGTGCATCAGCCCGATGATACGGAAAGGTTGCGATGATAAGAATGACCGCGACAGAAAGGCCGGCTATTGTAAATGCGACTGGGTGCCTAAACGACCAGGCTTTTCGCTCGACGCAAAGCGCGGCCAGAAGAGCATAACCCGCGGCACATAATATGAGACTCCAGTGAAAACCAATCTTCGGCAGCAGCACGAAGCTTGCGAGCAGCGGACCGATCGCTGCTCCCAGCGTGTTGAGTAATGTAGTAATTCCAGTGCTATTCATGCGATTCTGGACGCTGGCATGTACGCGCGCGACGATGCTCGGGAACAGGGCGCCGGACAGAAAGGAAACCGGGAACATCAAGGCCAGACATAAAAGAGCAATCTGTTGCCAGGAAGCGAGACTAAACGCGCCAGTTGGCGTTCGTACTGCCTCACCCGGAAAGAATAGATACGACAAAAGCACTGCAATTGCGGAAAGCAGCAGCAGGACAGGAAGGAATTGATTCAATAGCGCCGAGCGCCGATGAATCGCGCCAGCCGCGACGCCGCCGAACCCTATTCCTGCCAGTACGACCGCCAGCATGATTGAGAAGGCCGTTGGCGACGAAGCAACATACAATCGTAAAAAACGGAACCAAATCACTTCCAAGGCAAGAAAAATGCAGCCCGTTCCAAAGCTGACGAAAAGCAAACGCCATGGCGGCCGATATCTTACGCCGAGCGCGAGAGGAAATGTCGAAACACTTTCCTTTGTGTCGCCTTTACCTTTCGCGACAAACAGGGCTGCCGCCGCGGCGATGCAACCCACCAGACCCGCAATCAAACCAGTCCCTCGAAGGCCAAACGCCGCAATGAGATACCCTTCGCCAACCAGAGCGCCGGCCACGGCGCCTAACGTATTCGAGCCATAGAGAAAACCAATCGCGCGCCCAAAATTGATTTCGCGCAAGGCTGGATCTTCGATCAACACCGGCAGCGTCAGACCCATCGCCGTGGTCGGAACAAGTAAAATCAGGAAAGAGACAACGAACCGCAGGCCGAGGAGCGTGGGCTGATAATTCCACAGCATTTGCCACACGGGTCGCAACAATTCGCCGAGCGCCGGGAGACCAAAAACAATTGTGCAACCAAGCAAGGCGATGAATACCTCCAGCAAGGCGTAAAAGTGAAGCGGTCGCCCCCGCCGAATTCTTGAAGATGCAGCGATTGCGTTCCCGAGCGCGAGGCCCGCCATGAAACTTGAAAGAATCAACGCCGTCGCCCAGACCGAGTTGCCAAATGCAAGGCCGCTCAACCGCAACCAGAGCGTTTCGAAGATCAGCCCCCCGACGCCAGAGAGAAATAAAACACCCGAGAGAACCGTCACGCACGCGCCCGTGCGCAGACTCCGCGATGAGTCAATACCATCGTGACCGGGCACGTTTATTGTCGATTTCTTCGCGGGTTGGGATTCGGCACTTATCTCAAACATTTTGCACCCGGCTCGGTCGCAGAATTGCTTCTGACTGCACAAAAATCAACTTGGCGTTACTCAACATTAACATTCGTCTACGTCCGCAACCGCAACCGTTTTGAAGGCGAGGCACGCATGCAGTCCCCTCAGGTGTGGATTGCCTCAGTGCTAATTAATCGCCGCGGCAAAAATTTTCGGTAATTGGCGGCACGCTTCGCGTCAACTAATCCGGGAAGCGCTAACGAAAACGATGCAACCGCTGCCATGACATGAACGCCTTGTTGAAGACCCGCCAGCAAACCTCGATCAGTAGCGCAAAATTGTCGAAGTTCAATCGCGGCAGGAATTCGCTGGGCGAAGAGACCAGTTGCGCGACCGCCGGTTACTCGCTAAAAGCAGATCGAGACTTTTTGGCATTACGCTCATCGTCTATGATGAATTCTCGCCTCAGGACCTGTGAAGCGCGCGTTCGAGACGCGAAATCAGCGCCGTCACGCCGAAATATGGTTGGCTGAACTTTTATAACCACGGATGGCGTCGCCACCTTGAATCGCTAAATCGTAAATCCGATGTAACCGTTTAACAAATCACGGTCTACACCTGGTTGTCATGTTTACCGGTTTAATCGAAGAAGTCGGCAACGTAACCGCGGTCGGCGCAAGCAAAGACAGCAATCAATTGAAGATTTCTGCCCGGCGCATCGCGAAAAAAATACGGCGCGGCGATAGTTTGGCCGTTAACGGTTGTTGCCTCACACTAAGCTCGCGCCACGGCGACGAGTTGGTTTTCGATCTTTTGGAAGAGACCATCGCTCGCACAAACCTAAAAAACGTGCAGCCGAAGCAGCCAGTGAATCTTGAACGGGCTGTTGTGGCAGAGGCGCGCTTTGGTGGACATTTCGTTCAAGGGCATATCGATTGCGTCTCGCCGGTTATTGCCTATCAAAAGAGGGAAACAGATTTCCGATTAGAAATCGAGTTACCGGAGGCGTTCGCTCATTATGTCGCGCCCAAGGGCTCGATTGCGGTGAATGGAATCAGCCTTACGGTCGCTGAAGTTCTTCCAAAAAGCTTCGTCGCGTGGATTATTCCTTACACGAAAACTCTTACCAATCTGGATCGGGTACAAGCGGGCGACCTAATGAATCTCGAGTTTGATATTCTCGCCAAGTACGTTGAAAGAATGCTCGCTTCGCGGCGTTAAATCGTTGAACGGTTGAATGGTCGCCCGATGTAACCACTTACAAATCAGAGATTCACTTCGTGTCGATTGGTGTTTGAACTTGCTCTAACCGCTCCGGTCACCCGCAAGCACCGTCGCTCTCGACCCCGGGTCGTGGGCGTCATCACATCGCCTGCGGATTTTGATTTCGCAATTCGAATGGCAGAACCGCCAGATTTGTTTGAACTGCGGCTGGATAGGCTTGTACGCGAAATTGATTGGTTGGAGAACAAAATCTCCAGGTTGCACGCGCCGCTCGTTATTACGGCGCGGCATCCGATGGAGGGCGGTGCGAATCGATTATCGCCGCTACAACGGCGCGATCTGCTCACTCGATTTCTATCCCGCGCCCGTTATATCGATGTGGAATTACGTTCCGCGCCGGTTCTCGTTTCGCTCCTTCGGCTGGCTCGAAGGCAAAATGTGGGGCTCATCGTTTCGGTTCATCACGTGCAAAACACCCCGTCTGCCGGTCGTTTGCGAGCTCAAGCGCGCGCGGCAAAAACCCATGGCGCAGACATTTTCAAGGTGGCCACACGCACTGACACCCCAGTGCAACTGAAGCGCTTGATCGATTTCGTTGCGACCAAGGACAGTGATATCGCCGTGAGCGCAATGGGAATTGGGACGCTAGGCGCGGCTTCACGAGTGCTGCTCGCCTGTTGTGGATCGGCTTTTGTATATGTTTCGCTCGGCCGAAGCGATATCGAGGGACAGATATCGCTCGAACAGCTTCGGGCGCTGCTGCCGCGACGTTAAATCGTGAATCGCCAAATGGGCCACTTCAACGAATCGCGCTCGATCCGCTTGCTCTTTCTCCAAGGCACATATCGTACAAAAAAGAACGCACCATGTCCTCATCTGTAACTCTCCCAAAACAAGTGCCAATTATGCCGTTGCCTGGCGCTTTGCTTTTTCCGCATGCCTTACTCCCATTGCATATTTTTGAGCTGCGCTATCGCGAGATGTTAAAGTACGCCCTCGCTCATCACCGCATGTTTTGCGTTGCACTACTCAAACCGCACTGCGTGGAATGGGATTCAACCGCTGACTTTTTTCACATCGCTACCGTTGGTCTGATTCGCGCATGTGTTGAACGGAGCGATGGCGCATCGAACCTGATTCTGCAGGGGCTGGAGCGTGTCAGATTCAGCACTTTCCGGCAGGAAACACCATTCCCGATTGCAACTATTGAGTCACTCGAATCCGACTCCGCCACATCTGTGGAAACCGAAGCGCTGGCCGCGAAAGTGGTGGAACTTTATTCGAACCTCAAAGGAGATGGGCCACGGCAGCTTCCTCCCAAAGTAGATCGGTATCTTTCTGATTTGAGCGATCCGGAATTACTTGCCGACCTCGTCGCCTCAACGTTTGTGAGCGATCCGCATCGTCGTCAACGCGTCCTCGAAGAACTCTCAATTAATAAACGGCTGCGGCTGGTGATTCAGTATCTTCGGGAAGAAAACGGAAGCGCGGCGGCGTAATAGATATGAAGCCGGGGGCAACGCCCGGCTACAGTTTTGGCATCGCGTATTGGGGCCTCGCATCGCTGCGTTATTCCGTTACTCTATCGGCCTGAATCCTCCTGTGTTCTTCCATTAAATATCGATCTGTCATTCCGGCGATGTAATCGCACACGGTGCGATGCAATCCCTCGGTCTCAATTCGTTTCGCTGCCATTTCGCCCAGTTTGTCAGGATCCGCCAGGTACGCCTGGAAAACCTGTCGCAGCATTTCGCACGCTCGCCGATTGACTTCCGAAACGCGTGGATCGTAATAAACGTTCTGATACAGGAATTTTCGCAAATCGCGATTCGCCTGGAACAAATCATCGCTGTAACGAATCAGGGGCACTAACTGCTGGCGCACGTCGTCTGCGCTCTGCACCCCGGCATCGCCGATAGCTTTTGCACTGGTCGACACCAGATCGCGTACTTCCGTGTCGATAATGTCTCGAATGATTAGCTTGTGCAGTTCAGGTTCCCGAGCGTCAGGGTAGCGCGCCAGCACACTCCGAAGGCTCCGACGCCAGACCTCGTTTTTTTCCAGTTGCGCCGCGTTCAGGATTTCAAAATCGAGCGCGTCATCCAAGTCATGACTGTAATAAGTGATTTCGTCGGCCAGGTCCGCTACCTGCGCCTCCAGCGATGGGCAACGATAGGTCCTCAAAGTAGTGCCCGCCTGCGGTGCTGTCAGTGCTTTCATCTCATGAGATGGTCCGTGTTTCCGCAGGCCCTCGCGCACTTCGAATGTCAGATTCAGACCCGGGAAATTTGGATAGGGGTCTTCAAGAAGTTCGACGACTCGCGCGCTCTGGCGGTTGTGATCGAAGCCGCCATGATCACGCATGCATTTAGCCAGCATCTCTTCGCCTGAATGTCCGAACGGTGTGTGTCCCAGATCGTGCGCGAGCGCGATCGCTTCGGCGAGATCCTCATTCAGGCGCAATGCGCGAGCAATCGTGCGGCTGATGGATGCCACTTCAATGGAGTGCGTCAGCCGGGTGCGCAAATGGTCGCCGGTCCCATTCAAGAAGACCTGCGTCTTATACTCCATCCGACGAAACGCGCGTGAATGAATAATGCGTGCGCGATCTCTCTGAAATTCCGTCCGAAACGGATGACTTGGTTCCCAATATTGCCGTCCCTCCGAGTCGCCCGACTTTTCCGCAAACGGCGCGAGGACGGCGCGCTCGCCAGCTTCCATTTCCTCCCGCGTCTTGCAGCAGGCCATGAGGTGCGTCGACTGAGCTTCAGGAGAATGCTTCGTCACAATTGATTCCCAATCTTATTCGTCGATCTTAGCTTTCGAAACCTCAAATCCGATATGGCCAGGAAAAGTCGTCGTAAAAAGCAGGTCACGCCCGAACGCTTGATGGAACTGAGTTTCGCTTACGCACCGCCGTTGATCATCAGCGCCGGTGTAAGTAACAAGGTTTTCGATTCGTTGGAAGGCGGCGCGAAAACGTCAGAGCAGATCGCGAAAGAAACCGGGGCGTCGGCCCGGGCTCTTCGAATTCTAATGAATGCGCTCGTTGGTCTAAATCTTCTGAAGAAAGATCGGCAAGGAAAGTATTCACTTACACTGGAAAGCGCCGCCTTTCT
>JBEDUS010000303.1:0-3669 GCA_040414975.1 Candidatus Udaeobacter sp. | reverse complement strand
GACGTCAACAGATGTGACGCATTTCGCCGGTGAGTTCGAGCGCCGGTTCGAGACTGAGGTTGCCGGCGTTCGGATCTGCGCGCCGATGATGCACATCCACACGGTTGCAGCCGGAGGTGGCTCGATTTGCCGCTTTGATGGTACCAGGCTCCGTGTGGGTCCTGAAAGCGCGGGGGCCAACCCTGGGCCAGCTTGTTACCGCCGAGGCGGTCCGCTTACGGTTACGGACTGCAACGTGATGCTTGGGCGGCTGCGTCCGGAGTTTTTTCCCAAGATTTTTGGTCCCAAAGGAGACCTGGCGCTGGACCGCGAGCTGGTGATCCAGAAGTTCCGCGATCTGGCAGTTGAGGTTGGAGAAAAATCAGCCGAAGAGATCGCAAGCGGTTTCCTCAGGATCGCCGTCGACAACATGGCGAACGCGATCAAGAAGATTTCGGTGGCTCGAGGATACGATGTCACTCGTTATACCCTGGTCACATTTGGTGGTGCCGGTGGCCAACACGCCTGTGATGTGGCTGATTCGCTTGGAATCGAGAGGGTGTTGATTCATCCGTTAGCCGGCGTTCTATCGGCCTACGGGATCGGATTGGCCGAGATACGTGCGCTGCGAGAATCCTCGATTGGAAAATCTTTAGATCGAAACGGGCTAGCAGAAGCTGAACAGGCTTTGGATCGATTGGAAGGGGAGGCGTGCGCCGAACTCGCCAACGAACGAGTGACGGCTGAAACTGTTTTTCGCCGGCTTCATGTCCGGTATAGCGGGACCGATACGCCGTTACCCATTGAAGCAGGGCCAATCGACGAAATCGTGGAAAGGTTTCAAAAGGCGCATCGAGCTTTGTTCGGTTTTGCGATGGGATCCGGGAGACTTGAACTCGTGATCGATGCGGTTGCGATAGAGGCGGTTAGCGGCAGCGATCAGAGAGCGGACGATTTGGGTTTGGCAACGACGGCCTCTTTGCATGGTGACAAATACATGCGACCCGTGCCCATTACGGAAGTCGAAGCGGCATTTGCCGGAGCATGGAAAACCGTACCGGTATTCGATCGAGATAAAGTGGCTCCGGGATCAGTAATTGGCGGCCCAGCGATCATCATCGAGGGAACCACAACCACTGTTGTCGAACAAGGCTGGAAAGCCGAGATCACGCCGCTGTTTGATTTGATGCTGACTCGATCCGTCCCGCGTCCAGGCCGGATTGCTGCCGGTACAACTGTGGATCCAGTTTTGTTGGAGGTGTTTAACAACTTGTTCATGTCAATTGCAGAACAGATGGGGTCGGTTCTGCAGAATTCGGCTTACTCAGTAAATATTAAAGAGCGCCTTGATTTTTCCTGTGCGCTGTTTGACGCCATCGGCCGACTGGTTGCCAATGCGCCACATGTACCGGTCCACCTCGGATCAATGGGAGAAGCCGTTAGAACCATCATCTCGCGTCGAAAAGGGAGTGTGCAACCCGGGGATGTATATGCCTTGAACGATCCTTTCGCCGGGGGTACGCATCTTCCCGATATTACTGTAGTCACACCGTTCTTTGGCGCCGAAAACGAGCCAATCTTTTGGGTGGCAAGCCGCGGGCATCACGCGGATATCGGCGGAATAAGTCCTGGCTCAATGCCGCCGAATAGTCGGACAATTGAAGAAGAAGGTGTGCTGATTACGGATTTCCTTTTAGTCGAGAGGGGCCGGTTCCGTGAAAGCGAATTTCTGCAATTACTACTCGACGCCAGATTTCCGGCTCGAAATCCTGCTCAGAATCTGGGTGACGTCCGCGCCCAAATTGCCGCAAACGAAAAGGGATTGAAGGAACTCCACACAGCAATAGATCACTTTGGATTGGAAGTGGTCGACGCCTACATGAATCACGTTCGTGCTAACGCCGCGGAATTGGTACGACGCGTAATCGATCGTCTAAAGCCGGGTCGGTTTGTTCAAAAGATGGATTCAGGGGCTGAGATCCATGTTCGGGTCGAAGTAGATGCGAAAGAACGCCGTGTGTTGATTGATTTTGAGGGAACATCCGCGCAAACAAAAGACAGTTTCAATGCGCCTTCATCGATTGTTTACGCTGTCGTGCTGTATGTTTTCCGCACTCTGGTACGCGAAGATATACCGCTCAATGATGGGTGCCTTGAAGCAATCGATATCAGAATCCCGGAGGGCTCGATGCTTGCGCCCAGAACGCCCGCGGCAGTAGCGGCGGGCAACGTTGAAACGTCGCAGGCGATCGCAAATGCACTCTTCGGGGCACTCGGCGTTTTGGCCGCGAGCCAAGGGACGATGAACAACCTTACCTTTGGGAACGATCGCCATCAGTATTATGAAACGATATGCGGTGGAGCTGGAGCAGGGAACGGTTTTGACGGCGCCTCAGCTGTACACACGCATATGACGAATACACGGCTCACTGATCCCGAGGTTCTTGAACAACGGCTTCCAGTCCTCATCGAAAAGTTCGAAATTCGTGATGGATCCGGCGGCGCGGGCAGATGGCGCGGAGGCGACGGTGTGGTACGCCAAATTCGGTTCCGCGAACGCATGGGCGTTGCGATCCTGGCTAATAACAGAGCCGTTGCGCCGTTCGGATTAGAGGGAGGTCATTCCGCCCAACCTGGCAAGACATACGTTCGGCGAGTCGACGGAAGCATCGAGGATCTCGGCAGCTGCGGACAGACCGAGGTGGCGCCGGGCGACTCCGTTGTGGTAGAAACGCCCGGTGGCGGTGGATATGGGCCGCCGACAGCGCTCTGATCGGCCGGGGGCGACCGTAGGGCGGCAGACCCCGCCGCCGCACCCTAGACGCGGCTAAGGTGATTCGAAGCGCGTTCAGCCGCGTGGATGGAACGTTATAGATGTCGGCGGCAGGGCCTGCCGCCCTACAAGCATTCCCCCGAATGTTTAACTGGTATAAAGAGCTTAAGAGCCAGGAGCGTGGGCGAGACCTGCGGAGCGTTGGGTGACAGATCTCGGCGGCCAGCAGATTTCAAAGGAAATTCGACCGGCAGCTCGTAGATGCTATCCGCCCACCATCCGGACATAAACCCAAAAACGGCCATCTGATTGCCACTCCTTGACGTCCCCCGCGGCTGGCTGCATCTTGCCGGCTCTCTTTAAGTTATGGATCGTATTCGTAACATCGCGATTATCGCTCACGTGGACCACGGCAAAACAACGCTGGTGGACCAGCTGTTGCGCCAATCCGGGACTTTCCGTGTAAATCAGAAGGTCGAGGAACGCGTTATGGACTCCATGGATTTGGAGCGAGAAAAAGGGATAACCATTCGAGCGAAGAACGCGGCTTACCGGTACCAGGATTATCACATCAATATCGTCGATACTCCCGGGCACGCCGATTTCGGCGGCGAAGTCGAGCGGATCATGAAAATGGTCGACGGCGTTTTGCTCGTAGTCGACTCGCATGAAGGACCGCAAGCGCAGACGAAATTCGTTTTGCGAAAAGCGCTCCAGAACCGCGCGCAGCCGATTGTTGTGATTAACAAAATCGATCGCGAAAACGCGCGTCCGCACAAGGTGCTGGATATGGTATTTGATCTGTTCGTCGAGTTGAACGCGACGGATCAACAGCTTGATTTTCCAGTCATCTACACCAGCGCGAAAGAAGGCTATGCAATGCGCGAGATCCATGAAACAAGCAGAACCATGGAGCC
>JBEDUS010000302.1:0-4351 GCA_040414975.1 Candidatus Udaeobacter sp. | reverse complement strand
GGAGAATTGAGAGAGCCGCGTAAACGAATCATCGAGACGCTTGAGCATTTCGTCGAAAGCGACTGCCAGCGGCTGTAGCTCACGCGGCCAGTTTGCGGACGCGACACGCTCGTTGAGGTGCGTCGGGCCAATTCGTTCCAGCGAATGCCTCAGTTCTTCCAACGGACGCAGACCGCGCCTGGTGACAGAAATCGCAATGAGAACGGAGGCGAGAATGCTGCCTGAAAGAACCGTCAGAACCAAAACACCAAACTTTCTCTCGACCTGCTCGTCGCTCGAGCGATCTTGCGCCACTTGGATCGTAAACGGCTGGCCACCAGCGATAGCCTGCCTTGTGGTCAGCGCAAACGATTTTCCGTCAATGCTATGCCCAGCCGGCACGGCAATTTCTCTTGAAGCAGCCGGTGGAAAAATATTTGCCGGTAGGAGCGCTTCCATCCCGGCTGTTTGTCCAATGGTCGCGCCCGTTGGATCGAGCACACGCACCAGGAACGGAGCGTGCCGCCCGCCAACCGCTGTGTTAATCTCCGCAGCAACGGCATCCAACCCGCCGCCTTGTTCAAAACTTGTCTGCAGTGCGTTCACTTTGTCCGCGAGCACCGCATTGTCTTCTGCGACCGCGTGCCGGAGAACGATCCAGTAAAAGACACCGAGTCCGCAGGCGAGCAGGAGGGCCGCAGCCAGCGTAAAAAGCAGGATCAACTGGGAGGCAATGGAGCGCGGTTCAGGGCGCTTTGAGAACATAACCCATGCCGCGGATTGTACGGACGAGCTTGGTCTTAAACGGATCGTCCACCTTTGCCCGCAAGCGGCGCACTACCACATCGACTACGTTTGTATCGGTTTTGAATCCGATGTCCCATACATGCTCCGCAATCTCGTCGCGCGATACGACTTCGCCTACCGAACGCGCCAGATGGGCGAGCAAGAGAAACTCTTTCGGCGTGAGATTCAGCCGAACGCCGCCGCGCTCGGCGCGTTGATGGCGCGTATCGATTTCCAAATCCGCGATGCGCAGCTTGTCCCGACGCGCAGGAGTGCGACGCAGAAGCGAACGCACGCGGGCGAGCAATTCGGAAAACGCAAATGGTTTCACCACGTAATCATCTGCACCGAGCTCAAGTCCTTTCACGCGATCGCGCACGCTGTCGCGCGCGGTCAAAAAGATAACCGGCGTCTGGACCCTGCCTGCGCGCAATTCTTCTACGAGGGTCCAGCCGTCCTTTTTCGGAAGCATGATATCCACGATGAGAAGGTCGAACCTGCCTGCGCGCGCCGTTGCCAACCCGGCCTCGCCGTCGAGCGCCAGATCGACCGCGAAACCGGCTTCGCGAAGGCCCTTTGCCAGAAACGCAGCTGTCTTCTTTTCGTCCTCGATCACCAGAATTCGCATAAGTTTGATGATCTTTCTTACTCCTGGTCACACTCTGCTACGTATTTCGAAGAGAGCATGAGCGAGAGTAAGAGCATGAGCAAGACGAGATGGCGGGCGACCTATGAGACAGACCTTTCGTGCACGGGGGGCAGAGCAATTATCAGCCCGGCAAGCAGAAACGTGGTTGCCGCTGAGAACAGGCAATACCGACAATAGGCGTGCAGCAGGAAAGCCTGGACGTAAAGGAACCACAGCGTAGCGAGGAACATTGCGCCGACGGTAAGAATGAGAAAGAGCCGCGCGCGCATGTAGCCGAAAGCTGCGAACGTCGCAAAGGTGAACACGCTGAAATAAGCCAGCACGCCGAAGAGCGCCACGGGAATTCCCCCAACTCGGGCGTACGAACTGCCAAGGACTCTGAAACAATCAGGCGATCCGCCACAGCCAAGTGTCTCGCCGGTTAACGCCTGCACGGACAGATAGGTCGCATCCGCCAGCCCGGCCAGCGAAACGATCGCGGCAACGATTAAAATGATCGTGCGAAATCGCGATACGGTCATGTCTGCCGCTTTTTCTCCAGCGCAGCGTTGATCTCAGCGTGAATGCCCTCCGGGTTCCTGTCTTTCTGGTCCACTGGCTGATTATTAATGAACAGAGTTGGCGTGGTCTGTATTCCGAGTGACTCGCCGCGCTTCCGATCGGCGTCGACTCGTGCCTTGGCCTGCTCGCCGTCCATGTCTTTTCTGAACTTATCAAGGTCGAGCCCGATTGTTCCCGCGTACGACTCGAACAATTCGCGCACATTAGGAGCCTTGCTCCAGACTTCTTGCTCTCGATAGAGCACGTCGTGCATCTCCCAAAAATGCCCCTGCAGTCCCGCTGCCTCCGCAGCGATCGCCGCCTCGCGGGCGTGCGCATGCCCCGAGAGCGGAAAATTCCGGAAGACTACGCGCAAACGCGAGTCGTACTCTTTCTCGAGCTGGCCAGCAAATGCCGCAAACATTCCGCACGGCGGGCATTGAAAATCGCCGTACTCTTCCAGCGTTACAGGTGCGTTCGGGTTGCCGCGAATATGCGCGGACTCCGTGTCGCTTTTTCCAAGCACCTCGTTCTCGGGGATAGAGAGGACCTGCGGTCGCTTTGCCCGGTAGAGAATTGCACCGCTTCCGAGCGTGGCCAACGCGGCCACGGCAACAATAACGAAAGGCAAATATCGCTTCATATATTACGGATCAGGAGAGCGAAAAGTTTCGATGCAACGCATGAATCGTCAAGGGCAAGCACAAAACCCAGTGAAAAGTTAAAAGCGCCAGGCTCGGATTGAGATGATGCGAGAGAATAACAAATGATGAATGTCTAATGACGAAGGAATGATCGAAATCCGAATCCAGAGACAATGTGCCGGACCGTTTTCTCACTTGATCATCCGGGGCTTCTTTCGCCATTCGTCATTCTGCCTTCGTCATTGTTGACCGATGCCGAGTTGAACGAGTAAATTTGCCAATGCCAAGACTCTCAATTGCTCTGGCGGTTCTAATCATGTGCGCCGGTTTTTCAGCGGGCCAAACGCAATCTGGTTCGGAGACGGGGATCGAAGGAATCATTACCGTCACTCCTGCTCAGCCGGGCCCTGCACGTGCGAATGCTCCCGGTTCAGTACCGCTCGCGAATGCGGCGTTCGTGGTCGAAAACGACAAGGGCGCGGTCGCATCGTTCACCACGGATGGCGAGGGGCGCTTTCGAACGTCGTTAGCGCCGGGACATTACAAAGTTTCACTGAAAGGGAGAACGACCGGCGTTGGGCGGTTTGGGCCTTTCGAAGTAGATGTCGTGGCCGGCAAAATGACACAGGTCCAATGGCGATGCGACTCGGGCATTCGATAATCCGCTGATCGGCGCGAGAGGACGTCGTCCTAGCCTAGCGTAGCTACCATTCCTTGTCGATTGCCTTCGTCCTCGATCTGCGAAGACGGGCTCCGGCGGTTGGATTACGTGATGGAAAAAGCTGCAATATTTCTCATGGGCGCCTCACTGAAGTAAAGAAAATCCTGAAAAAACTTGGTAACGATTCTTTAGGAAACGGGGAGGTCGCACTCGTTGTAGCCACGGCGCTGTGTCGCCGTACTACGGAACTCCGCGATCAACGCTTCGACACAGCGAGGCGGCTACAGCGCTGGCGTGCGCCTTGTTTTGGCGTAAATTCGCCAACCTCGTGAAAAGCGGTTGCGTCAGCCGGGAACCCGTAGCGCCGATCTCCAGAAAGAGCGGGATTTTCAGAAATTCACCGCTTCAACAGAGCGGGATTCGCAAGTCAAAGACCAGCCGGTGGCGGGCGACGGCTCTGATCCTTCTCAACTTATTCATGATCGCGCATATCATTCAGTGGCGCGTCGTGGGCAGGACAGTTTCGCCGATCGAACCTTCGGAGACCATGTACACGCTGCAAAAGGGATTCATCAATGCAGGATTCATCTTTTTTACTCTGGCGATCCTCGCGACCTTGATCTTTGGGCGATACGTTTGCGGCTGGGGTTGTCACATCCTCGCGCTGCAGGATTTCTGCGGATGGCTGTTGAAGAAAATCGGTCTCAAGCCGAAACCGTTTCGATCGCGGCTGCTGGTTTATGTTCCGCTCATCGGCGCGCTGTACATGTTCGTCTGGCCCGTCGTGTATCGGCTGTTCACGGAACCGCACGAACCGCTCATTCCCAAATTCACCAATCATCTGGTGACCACTAATTTCTGGCAGACGTTTCCCTCTGTGGCGGTGGCGATCCCGTTTCTCTTCGTCTGCGGTTTCATGACAGTCTATTTTCTGGGGCAAAAGGGCTTTTGCACTTATGCCTGTCCTTACGGCGGATTTTTCGGACTGGCCGACAAATTGTCGCCCGGAAAAATCCGCGTCACGCCGGCGTGTAACCAATGCGGCCACTGCACCGCGACCTGCACTTCAAACGTTCTGGTGCACGCGGAAGT
>JBEDUS010000301.1:0-3325 GCA_040414975.1 Candidatus Udaeobacter sp. | reverse complement strand
CTCCGATGGCATTTGCTGTCGCCCGAATTGAGCGCACTAGCACGGCTTTGTTTCGATAAATCCGCCAACACCGGGCCCAACTGAATGTGCGTCTTTTGAAATTCATCCATCGTCACGCTCGCCGCACCTACTCCGACCGACAACCTGCGTAAGATAATGTTCTGCTAGGGCGGCGACGACCTATCCCGACCATCGTCGCGTTTCTTCGATACGGTGCGCTATCACGCGGAGAGGGTCAGTTTCTTTCTTTGCTCAGCAACTTCGCTGCGTAATCGTAACATCATTGCGGAAATCCAAACCTGAGCATCGGCTTCCGCATGATGACCTAACTCTCGCACTGTTTGCTGGTAACTGCGTGCAACTGCCACTAACGCTCGTTCACGGAGCGCAACTGGGATCTCAGCGATGGTCCTTGCTACGCGCGGTATCCCAGCAACAGCCGCTTGAAGAATGCCTTCCGATTCCAGAGTAAACGCCATGAGTTCCCCCACCCCGAAACTCCTAGCCTAGCGGCCGAACGTCAAAAGGCAACCCCAGCACCCTTGTTCCCATTCAGCGGCAGCTCCTCGGCAACATTGCGGCGAGGGTCATCCTGTGGATAACTGCCTCCGGTTAGATTATTAGATGGGCGTCAACGAAGGTCATCTCGTCTAACGAGATCGTTCGCAGATTCTAGGGTCTGTTCGCTGATCACGACGACAGCGCCGAAAACTGGGCCAATTCTGTCGAAACACCGCATCGACAACGCTCCTGTGCTCGACGCCGCACACTCCGGCGCAACTTTTCCCCGAGTACAGCCGACGCCCGTTTAATCTCTCGTAGAGCTGTATCGGCCGGATCACGTTTTCAAACCGCTTCGGCCCGATCGCTGATCAGGGGTCAACAGGCTTGCCGGGGTGGATTGTCCAGAGCGTTTCGTGGGGCCATTGCTCAAGCCGGTAGCTATCCCTGACTGCGTGCCACTGGGATTGGCGCTCACTCGCGGGCTGCAGCCGGTCGATTTCGCGAAATCGCCCCGGCTTGTCTTCGTCCTTCCGGTTCACCACGACAACGCCGTCAACCACAGCGAAGCGTGCCCTTCGGCGCGCGTCCAAAATATTAGCAAACCAGAAATCGATGCCCCAGCCTGTCAGGCTTCCATCGTAAACGCCCATGAACGCTTCCAATTTGTCGCGCTGAAAAAGGGGGCACGTGACCTCGACAAAATTAACAATCCTGATGCAATCCTTTGTTTGCTGGCGCGTGATCTGATGACTGATTTTACCGGAATCCGCGAATGCCGGCTGGCACACCCAGAACCCAAATTGCTCGGCGATCAGAAACATCTTCGATATCTGATCAGAACTCATTATCAAATCATCGTCCACGATCCAGACGAAATCGTACCGTTCCAAAAGCGCGGGCTCGCCCGCCAAGGCGCGCTTCAGATTCTGAAACTTCGACCCTTTGCTCCGAAAGGCGTGGGCAGAATGCGCAGCCAGGCGCGTAAATTCGCGATCATCGCTGCCGTAATACGCTGTGATCAAATCCCAATCACCGCGCGGCTGCGGCGAAAGCCAATGGTCGATCGAGTGACGATCACCAGCACTTGTGAAAACACAGAACCGGTTACTGACGGTTGGAGTCATCATTTGTGGTACAGGCGTGGCTGTAGGCGGCGAGCGTGCCTCAAGCGAAACGCACCCGCGGTTCCGCTGGCCGGTGCCGCCTTCGCGGCCGCAGCGCGCGGACGCTCCCAGGCTCGCCCGGGCCGCTCCGAAATCATTGGCGTTTTTGGCTTCGTTCTGCCAAATTCAATTTCCATAGGATTATATTCCTAACTGCGACGACGCTCTTCATCAAGCGCTCGAATTGCAAACTTGCGGCGCGAACAGGCGCGCCGCTCATAACGGTCGAGAGCTTGGAGCTGACGAGCGTTATCCGACAAGATCGTTGCCATTTTGAATGGGCCCTCGGGTTTCGAGTCGAGATATTCGATCATGTCTGCGGGCAAAGGCGTGTCTGCTCCGAAGGCTCGCGCAAAACGGACCACCGTTGTCAACTTCTTTCGCATCATTGCCGGAGATACATAATCAGGATTGCTGAATTCTTCTAACAAGAGTCGATGACGTGCGTAGCGCACGCGGACCAGATCGACCTGCGCTTCGGCGATCTGGTGTGCAAGAATTTGAATGTGAACGGAAGTGTCTGAGCCAGCGATCCGGTGTGTGAGCGCTTGTACCTGTTCAGATAGAACTCGATCGGAGGCTACGGGCATGCTCAGCCCGTGACGAAATGCGTTTTTTGCTGACCTAGCGCGACCGCCAGCCGTTTTCGGACCTGTGCTAGCCCGAGCGTTGGTACGGTTGGTCTGGATCTTACGATCACGGCGCATCTTTTCCCTTGCCGGTCGTCGTTTCGATCAATGTCAGTTCGCGCTCCTCGATCTCTTGCACACTCCGGCGCAGCTTTTCCCCGAGCACAGACCGGCGCCGATCAATCTCTCGTAGACTAGAGTTGCGGCGGGCCTCAGCAATGGAGGTCAGTCGATCGATCCGTTCGACATACTCTAACTGCCTCTTCAATTGCGGGACGATAAGAGCGTCAATCGTCATGCCCGCTTTCGCCAAAAGATCATCGATCAGCGCGACGGCGCTGGATTCGCGGCGCACGTATTCCTTGACGAGCTCTTTCGCTCTATTGACCCGCGCAGCCCGGAGGACATGGTCCATGTCCAGATCAATACTGCCGAGTAATTCATTGACCTTGTCAACGGCTTCCTTTTGATTCAACCCACAATCACGGGCTAGCTTCTGCAGACGATCTTCGGCGTAGTCCTCCGACAGGTTGTCCAGGAGGATTTCTGTAAGATCCTCCACGAAATATTCCCGGTACAGATCGTAGTCCAATTCGCTGTTGAGAAATTCTTTTAATCCCTCAGCTGCGCACGCTTGGAGCAGGCTAAATTTCAGCCGGCTCCAGCGCAAGAATTCCCATTCCGAAGCGACTACATCCGCTATGAGCATCTCGTCGATAACATCCACGGGCTTTACTGCTGCGTAAACACGGCCAATTAGCTCGTCATAGGCGGCCGCGTCTTCTCCTACTAGAATCGGCGGCTGCCTAAAGAGGCCATCACTGTTGACTTCCTTCGACCTGGTCTTTTTCTTCATTTGCTACTCCGCAACCCGTAGACACTCACTCGATCCCACTTCCCAATAGATACGCATGTGTCAAACTGCCCGTAAACGTACGCTTCTCAGCGTTGGCGGAAGCGAATCACTGTCTAATATATCTCAATGAGTGCACACTGACGCTGATGAGCGGCAGTAGCAGACGTGTTCGT
>JBEDUS010000300.1:0-15241 GCA_040414975.1 Candidatus Udaeobacter sp. | reverse complement strand
CCCACAAAGGAAATGATGCGGCGTCGCGGTGAGATCGCGACGGAGTTTTTTGCCAATAAGGTCGGTCCGTTTGCTGGCGTGAAAGAAGTGTTGGAAGAACTGCGGGAGATGAAATTCCATCTAGCTGTCGCGACTAGTTCCGTCAGCGCGTCCGCGAGACCTTTCTTAGATCGACATCACCTAACTGGATTCTTCGAGGTCATTGTGACTGGCGAAGAAGTCGAACGCGGCAAGCCAGCGCCCGATATCTACCTGTGCGCGGCGCAGCACCTTGGAATCCCTGCGGATGCGTGCTTCGTGGTTGAGGACGCGCTTACCGGCGTCGCCGCTGCCAAAGCGGCAAAGATGCGCGTCGCCGCCATTCCCGATCGTCGCTTTGTCGATCCGCGTGAGTACGAGAAAAAAGCCGATTACGTTCTCGGCAGTCTGAGGGAATTGCCGGTGCTGGTTCGCAAAGAACGGTAGCCGCGGGCGCTGATCGCGGCGCTCGCTGTGGTGGCACGCGTGTCGCGTGCGAAGCGCTGTAGCCATCAGTACGGCTGGCGTCGACCGCGGCCGTATTTCCTCAGGTTCCGCCGCAAACGGCATAGCCCTGAGCACGTAAGTCCAGGTCCTTTTCCATCTGAACGACATGCTCGTACGGCATCGGGTTCAGATGTTCGAACAACTCCGGCAACAATCGAACACCGTACTTCCTGACCAGCCGGGCCGATTTGTACCCATTCTTATGATTTTCAAATCGATGATCGACTGGCAATCCGGTCATGCCAACGTAGACAGCTGGTTTGGATGGATTGCGACCCGGATTATGCCGCAAAACCGACAAATCCTTCAGCGCAGCTTTGGACAGTAGAACAACGTAGACGTTATGGTGGAATTCCGGTTCGACTGTCCGGAGCCGCCTTTGCTTACGACGACGCATGAGCCGGACAACTGTACAGGCAGGCGTGTCGCCCGCAAAACCTGTAGCCGGCCGTACGGCTGGCGCCGACCGCGTCGGCCCCGCTGCCTCTGCCAATTCTTGGAAACTTTGCCGTGTCTGTTTGGTTCAATCGGCCAGACAACAGGAGACATACGAATCATGGGAAGAAAATTTATTGTGATAGCATTGGCGGCGTTCGCGTTCGGATCTGCCCCGCGCTCGATTGCCGGCACCGAAGTCATTGAACCTTATCGCGCTCCACGGGCTTACAATTACGCAGCGCCACCGCCACGCCCTGTCGTGTTCGTTCCACGCCCGGTGGTCGGCGTGGTCGTTGCGCCAGCCTTTGGCTTTTTCGGCCCGCGGTTCGGCTTCTTCCGTGCCCGCCGATTCTACGGCCGACCCGTTCGCTGGCGTCCTCGTCCTTACTGGCGATAAAAAAAGCAAGCTGTAGCCGCGGACGGTGGTGTAGTGACGATCCCCGCGGCGACTGTAGCCGGCCGTACGGCTGGCGCTGACCGCGGCGCTCTCTGTGGTGGCACGGTGTAGCGTGCGAGAAAGTTGCAGCCGACACGGCTGCCGCTACAGATGCAGCGATGCCCGAAACCGAAACTTCGCCGCCAGCTCAAAGCATCCGCGGCGTACTGGCGCCCGTTGTAACGCCGTTCAAAGCCGATCTTTCACCTGATCGGGAACGATTCATCAGCCATTGTCGATGGTTACTTTCGCAGAACTGTGGGCTGGCTGTGTTTGGCACCAACAGTGAGGCGAACTCCATGTCAGCCGCGGAGCGAATGACGTTGCTCGATGCCCTGGTCGCGGCGCGTATCGATCCGCCCCGCATGATGCCGGGCACTGGTTGCTGCTCGATTACCGAGACAGTCGAGCTCACCGCACATGCAGTAAAGCACGGTTGCGCAGGTGTGCTGATGTTGCCGCCGTTTTATTATAAGAACGTCACCGAAGAAGGTCTCTACGGTTACTTCAGCGAGGTGGTGCAACGCGTCGGCGATACGCGTCTGAAAATTTATCTCTACCATATTCCACCCGTGGCAATCGTCGGTATCACGCCAAAATTGGTCGAGCGCCTCCTGAAAGCTTATCCAACCGCGATCGCAGGGATGAAAGACAGCTCGGGTGATTGGAACAACACCAAAACTTTTGTCGACGCGTTTGCAGTCCGAGCCGGACGGGAGGTTTCTCAGTTCGATGTGTTTGTAGGCAGCGAATCGTTCCTGCTGGCCAATATGCGCAATGGCGGTGTGGGCGCCATTTCCGCGACAGCCAACGTAAACCCGGCAGCGATTCACAAGCTCTATATAGAGTGGGACACCGCGGATGCGGACCAACAACAATCAAAATTGAATGTTGTGCGCGAAGTGGTCAGCAGCAGCAAATTTCCGTCCTTGATCGCGGCGTTGAAGCAGGCGATTGCGATCTACGGGAACGATCCGGAGTGGGCGAGGGTTCGGCCGCCATTAGTACGGCTGACCAGAGAACAGGCAAAGCTGCTTGCTGCGGATTTGGAAACGATCGGCTTCGCGATGCCGCTCCCCGGCCTGTAGCCTGCCTGCTCAGTTTACCCGCCGCGGCGGGCGAAGAATTTCGGAGCTGTCGCCGACTGCGGCCGGCGCATGATCACATCCATCATAAGCCGCTTATGATGCATGGATGATTTGCGGCGTCGCGCGCCGTAGCTTTAGCGAACGCGGGTCAGCGCGCTTGTAGCCACGGCTCTGCGAGCCGTTATCAGGTGTTCTTTTCAGCCGTAGCCCATGCCCATTTTCTCCCTCTGAAACGCGATTTTACGAGGGAAAATCGACTTAATTTAGCAAATCGGCGGTTGCGAAGAGTCGCGCATCAAAACGCACAAAATGACCATTTATTCGCCAACTATTCGTCAAGTGGCTTTGCGTTCCCTTTTAGCCGTTTCTGTTTTCGGCTTTGAGACTGGTCTCGGCACCGGAATCTGAAATCACTTCGCAGCCTGGTAGTGCCAGTTGAGGGCGCTTGATGCCGAACATTTCTCCAATGTTTACCTTGTTCGCTTTCGCGGGCTTCCCTTCGATTGCTTCATGTAATCTCCGAAATCCGGCAAGAAGATCCGCGGGCTGGAGGTTCAGGTTCAGGTTCATCACGGAAGCCCTGGCATCGCCGGAGAGTGCGATGACCTTGTCTGTTGCCATTCCCGTTACCGGGACAAGCAGTGCGCCCTTTATGTTTCCGGCGTCCATCTCGGCGTTGAGCCGGTCGAAGCCGTTGGCGGCGAGTCTGGCGGCGCTGGCGGCGATTAGCTGTTTACGTCGTGCTATATCGTGCCACTCGCGCTCGCGGACCGACATGACCGTGTGCTTAGAGGTGTGCAACTGTCTGGCAATTCTCTCTACAGGTTCACCGCGAGCCAAAGCATTGATAATCCCTTGAGCTTTACGGGCACTTAAGCGTTCGCCGGTGTAATTGCCCCGCTGTGATAGGGAGTGACCATTGTTCGCCTCGCTCATTTTTCAACTGAACGCGTACGCTTCCAGCGAGAAAGTGCAAAGGGTTCAACGTGCAGGCTTGATCGTGCAGGAGAAATGTTTGCCCAATCATGCCTGGTTGGTTTCTCCATCCCTAGAGACCCAAGTGTCGGTGTTGGGTGTACGGTGGGCGCGGAATGAGAATGCATGGGTACTTTTCTGTGCCGCACGTTTTAAACGCACCTTCGACCCATACACCATCCACGATGTATAGGCCGTCCTTCCAGTGGCCAACGATTTGTGTTTGTGCCGCATTCGTTGCCCCACCGAGTTCTATGGTTTGGCTCGGTTGACCTGAAGACCCATAGGTGGTCTGCAGGTGCGTAGATTGCGGCATTTCCGTGGCTGTAGGTGTGGATCGGGCACTCTGTGCGTAGTTGCTTGTGGGATAATTAGTACTGCCTGCGCCGACGCTAGATTTGGGCACGATCACTAGAGCCCCGCCTCCAGCCAGAGGCGCACCGACTAAGTCGTAACCAATGACATCAAGAGCGGTCCCTTCTGGCGATGTCGCTGTCACATCGGAAGATTGTCCGGTACAACCAAATGCGTTCTGCACGTAGGGATGCGCCTGCGGACAAGCTTCGCTCAACCAGTCCCCGAAATCGCCGGTCGGACCTTGATTGAAATTGACGATGTTGGTGCTGCCGCCATCGATGGAGAAATAGCGCGTGCCGCTTAAAGTCAGGTTCCGGATGCCGGGTGAGGACCAGCTGAACAAATCCTGGGGCTTAAGATCGCTGGAACTTTGGCCAAGAAAAGATCCAAGACCCATTACCTCGTCAATTTCATGCTCAATCGCACGTTGCGCGTCGAAGTTGCCTGTGCTGACAGGCCGCGTGAACTGCCACGGCGCGTTAGAATTGAGCGTAACAATTCCATCATACGGCCCGCCATCACCGACAGTGCCGTCTGCGAACATCGCTGGTGGAGTGTTGTTAAGGCCTACTGCTCGCCCGTCCGCGCTCGACAAGTTGACGTTAGTCGATAACGCAGTGCCCCCCAGGCTTGCGTTCGCGAGGATATCGTTGCTGGTCTTTGCATCCACGCTCAGGGCACCTGTGTAAACGTTCCAAGGAACCGGGTCCACGACATAGATGCTGCCTGAGAGAAAGCCCGCTGGCAGCAGGGTGCCGTCCGGAGCAGTAGTTGCGTAGCGGAAAAGAATCTCGATCGTGATCGGATCGCTAAACAGCGACTCGTAAACCGATATGGCTCGGTTAATCATCGCCTCGATCGCCGCCGCGTTCGGATTGCTGGTAATGGAACTATCGAATGTTGCGTGAATGATTAGGCCAGGAGTAGCCGTTGGCGTCGCCGGCGTCGGCGAAAAAACTTCAACCGGCGTCGTAGTCACATTTATGTTTGGAAACTGGGGCGCCTCCTCCGATTCAATTTGCGTCTCGTGCGTTGCGGCGCCCGCGCGGAGTTCACCGAATGTCTTCGCACTTTCGTTTGGCGCCGAGAAACCTGAACCGCCGCCGTCCGCTGTGACACCCAGCACAATGCCGGCAGCGACAACGATTGAACCTAAGATCAAGCGGATCACTCTAGTGCCTCTCTGCTAGTATGCCATTCGTGTTTTCATCTAGTCAATTGCCCCGATTGCGACGTGAGTTCATGGCGAGGGCTTAAAGACTACCGTTTGCAGACGCAGCACGTACCGCCTTCTTTCGCGCAGTGTTTGCAGGGATGGCAGTTTTTGCACGCATAACACGGGTCGCTTCCCGTGCAGGTCGCTGCTTCCGACATGCTCACAAAGGAGAAGGTGGAGATTATGGTGGCGATAACCGCGATTGTTTTCATAGTTTCTCGATTGTTGTTTTAACCAGCTTGCGTTGTAGCCGGCAGCGCGAGCGCAAGAATGAGCAGGTTTTCATAGGTGGAGAGTTTAGAAACCGATCTGGGTTGATGATAGGGACGGTTTTCATTGTTTAACCGGGTCGCAGTGATGCCGTTCGCCTTCGCCCGCTACGGAGGTGGACGACGCGCTGGGGTCGGTCACCTTCTCCATTGTCCCGGCCCAATATGTGGCGTAGGTCTTGGTCTCGGCGTCGGTCTTGCGGTAGCTGTCGCTGTCGGCGTCGGTGTAGGTGTAGCGGTGGCAGTCGCTGTTGGTGTTGGCGTTGGTGTCGCCGTTGCCGTCGGTGTCGGAGTAGAGGTCGCCGTCGGAGTTGGAGTAGGCGTTGGAGTGGCCTCTTGCACTTCAAATGAACCGATGTCGATCCTGCCGTTTCGTACGCGATCAAAACCAGGGCCGC
Organism: Candidatus Udaeobacter sp.; assembly: GCA_040414975.1. Classification (GTDB taxonomy): domain Bacteria; phylum Verrucomicrobiota; class Verrucomicrobiia; order Chthoniobacterales; family UBA10450; genus Udaeobacter. The sequence continues at coordinate 9,539 of JBEDUS010000300.1, read as the reverse complement.
GCTGATCATAGTAAGGCGGCGGCATGAAACTTGGATTCCCAGCATCGATGGCCGGGCTGCAAGGCAAAAGTGCCTGCGTCAAGGTAGGGCCCCCGTTGTCCTGCAACGGGCCAAGCCTCGGATCGATATTGGTTATATCGCCCGGACCAGTTAAAACTCCACCGCCGCCATCACTGGCGAGATTGTAACCAAGCGAAGTGACCGCGCCAGCAATCGTTCCGCCGGACGCGCCTGCATCGAGGATGGTATCCCCAATCTGGGCCGCTCCGTCGGCCCTGCTGTAGATGCCACCGCCCGTATTTGCTAAGTTGCCGCTGATGGTGCTGTTCGTCACCGTCAGCATTCCACTATAGTTGCCGATGCCTCCGCCATAGGTTTGACTCGTGTTACCGTTAATCGTGCTGTTGCTTACCGTCGCTGTCGCATTGTCAACGTGGATGCCGCCGCTAGGCGCGTCACCGACAGCGTCGGCGGCCTGGTTGCCGCTGATGGTGCTGTTCGTTACCGTCAGCGTTCCGGGACCGGAGAAGAAGATACCGCCACCGCCTAGTATGGAAACGTTGTTGCTGATGGCGCTGTTCGTTACCGTCGTTACCGTCGGCGCACTAAAATAAACATTGGTGGCGATTCCTCCACCGCTGCCGGTGGCCGTGTTGTTAACGACGCTGCTGTCGCTCAGTGTGAGCCCTCCCCCAGCATTGTTATAGATGCCACCTCCATCTCCATAAAAGGTGGCAGAAGCAGCAGCACCGTTAGTGATCGTGAAACCCGAGATAGAGGCGTTCGAGGCGAAATTTTCAGACACGCGGGAAGCGGCGTTGCCGTTGACAGCCAGATTTCCAGCACCAGGGCCATTAATGGTCACGTTGTGGTAAATCTGAAGTGCGCCGCTGGTCAGCAAGATGGTGCCGGAGACGCCGGTGGCGTCAATCGTGTCGCCATGGGTTTAGCGTGACGCAAATGCTTACGCATTTCAAACAGCGTGCGCTTGCGATTCCGAGCAGGGTCATGCACCGCTTGGTTGGTTTGAGCAAAGCAGTTGAGGCAAACGCGATCGTTGACGGCGAGATTCGCACTGCGTTGACCGAGATGAGCGAGAGCAAGTTCAAAGAATCGGTCGCTTATCGCAGAGCCGAGGCGCGTTATCGCGCGGCGTCGTTCAAGTGCGCGAACAACCCTCTCACTTAAATTACTGCCATGCTGCACTCTCTGCCGGTCGTGGCCTGAATCCTGGTTTGCCGTCTCGCGATATGGCTTGTGCTGTTCATAAAGCGCAACACGCTGCTGCAATTTGTGGCGATCGGTTGGGGGTTTAACCATCTCGACAACCTGTTTTTCATTTTTGATTGCTCGATCGAAATCACCTGTTTCGGCATAAGCGGCCGCAAGAGTGTCGATGATGCCCCAATCTTTCCACTCGGATAACTCACAGGCTTTGATTGCGACTTCCACAGCTTCCTTTCCGTCGCGGATACCCTTGTCGAGGCACGTCGCGCGAAGCCATGCTAGCGAATTCAAAGCCCTCTCAGGCTTCTTCGTGTTCATCCGCACTGCCGTTTGAAGATCCGACACGGCTTCGCGGTAGTCTTTCTTTCGAAGAAATACGTTCGCGCGGGCGGTGTAAGCTTCTGCGCGGTTCGGCTCGAGTTGAACCGCAGTGTTACACTCACCGATTGCGTCGTCGAGTTTACCTTGTCGAACGTAAATCTTACCGCGGTTAACGTACGTGCCAGCGAACCTTGGATTTATTCTCGCGACTTCGGTAAGGTCAACTAACGCGTCGTCCAACTGTCCATGTTCTTGTAGCTCTGCGGCACGATTAAAATAAGCTTCCCACTGTTGCGGGTTGAGCATGATTGCTTTCGCGTAGTCTTTCATCGCAGACTCCGACTCTCCTTTGCGAGCCAGTGCTAGAGCTCGATTGACATACGCCCCGGCATTTCCTGGGTTGAGCTCGATGGCTTGATTGTAGTCTTGCAAAGCTCTGCCGAGATCGCCCTTCGCCGAGTAAGCGCTACCGCGATTCATAATGGCAGGGGCGACTTGAACTGCGGGAAGGTTCATTGCGATAACCTCGTTCCACAACGCAATTTCATCCTCATAATTCCCTTGGTCATGAGCGGTTTGGGCTTCTTGAAACAATTCGCGGTAATTTTTGCCGGCATTTCGGGTAACAAATTGGTGAGACCAAGTGTGGCGGTCAGCCGCAGACATCAGATTAAACGTATCCAATCGAAAGGTCTGATTGGGTCCGCTGCCCGCTGTGGACTGCTCTTGAGGAAACCATTGAGCGACTTCTATCCAGAGGTTTCCTGCATTTGGATTCAAACTCAGCGCCTGCTGATAATCGCGCTGTTGTTTGTCGGCGTTATCCCTGCGAGCGTAGAAATTCGATCGGGCAAGATATCCAATCGCGTTGCTGGGTTCCGTTGCAATTGCACCATCAAAACTCGCAAGTGCCCGATCGAAATCACCCATGGCGAAATAGCACAAACCTCGAGCCACGAGCCGGTCCGCCCGCTCTGGGCTACAGCGTACGGCCTCATCAAAATCCATTAACGCATCCGAAAACTTGCCTCTGCGAGTAAGAAGCAATCCTCGATTGTAATAGGCAGAGTTCGAATTCGGGTCCAGCCGGATTGATTCGGTAAGATCAACCAATGCTTTTTCCAATTCGCCACGCTCAACATACGCGTATCCGCGTGCGGCAAAGGCATAGCTGAGTTTCGGATCGAGACGAATAGCCTCAGTGTGATCTGCGATGGCCTCGGGGAACTCCCGTTTGGAGTTGTAGGCAAAGCCGCGATTCGTGTAAAGGAGCGCCTTCTGCTGACTCCACCACACGGGCTTCTGCAAGGCTGCGCTGTATTTTGCAATCGCAGCATCGTAATTCCCAGCGGCAGCCGCTCGGGAGGCTTCGATCACAAGTTCGTTTGCTTCCTGAACGCTGACGACATAGTACAAGGCGAACGAACTGAGCGCGATCATGATGAAGAGCGCGATCAATCCCGTCGTTACGCCCAGAAAAACTTTTGCAGACTTTGTCATTGGTATCCGCTAGATTCAGCCGGCCTGAATTGTAAGCACAGCTTGCGCTGATCACACAGCCCAATTCTCGCGCCCCCGCGACGGCGAGCGCCGGCGATGTGTTCAGTCTTGTTGCTAATGATCGCTGCGATTCGCGCTTTGAAATCTTCGGTCGTTTCGACTGGCCGCTTCATCGCGTAACCAACGTGGAGCGCGAATTGTGCACCGCAATCGTGCTGCGCACTGCAAGCTTCAGCGAACCGATGCGTTAGAATCGGGACCGTCGCGTTTCGTGTTCGCAAACACCCGTTAGGATTTTTGATAGCGTTTTTGATAGTATCGCTGTGGAAGTGCGCACAATTTGAGTAGAATTTGGGCGCATCTCGTTGATTTCTACTTCGCAGGGATTTACGTCGGCAAGTTCGTCTTTTGTCCCGAACCAGGCGCTCTACCAAGCTGAGCCACAGCTAGTGCCGGATAGCCGTATTGAACGGACTTACTTCACGCCGTTCGCGGGATTCCACGATCCCTGCAGCTTGCGGACATAGAGGATCTGCCCGGTGTGATATGCGTTGTGCGTGCTGATGTGAGAAATGGTCGGCGCCACCTTGGGTAGCTTCTCCTCCGGCATTTTCTCGACCTCGGCTTCGAGGTCTTTCATGACGCGATCGAGCCGCTGCACCATGTCGTTCCATTTCGCCGCGTCGAAGGCATTAAAGGTCTCATCGTTGTTACTCGGGTTTGCGGGCTTTTCCCCGCGCAGATGTGCCAGCGTGTTCTCGTTCCAAAAGACGAGATGATGCGCCAGCATCCCGACTGAGTGGTTGGCAATAGGATCGAGCTTGCCCTGAGCGTTTTTCGGCACCCACTTCGCCTGCTCGGCTGTGAGACCGGCGACCGCGGTATTCATCGGGGTGAACCACTCCGCTTTGTCATGGGTGCTATGAAGTTCCGATAACAGCAGCGAGCGCAACGTAGCTGGTGCCGGCGACGGCGACGCATTGGCCGGCGTTTGTGCGACGACACTAACACTCGGTGAGAAGAGCAAAAGAAGGATACATAATCGATGCATGCGGCGGATCGTTGCTATCCGGGATGCGACTGGCACGCAAAATGTGAAACGCCGGGAGGACAAGAGTCCGACCCTCTCACGTGAGGAAACCCACGGCTCTTTGAAGCCGCCATTGTGCTCGCGCGTTTCGATCACGTTGCTAGCGGTATCATGAACGTGAATCACAGCATCGTGCGAGCGGCTTTTGCACCTTGAGTGTCGACGCTTGACTCGGCTCGCTCGCTTAAGACAAAATTCACGAAAATGAAGGTTGGGGAATTGGATGCCTTCTAAAACGGGAGGAAATCAGTAATGAAGAGAATCATTCCCATTGTCGGCCTGTCGATCTTGGCCGTGATCGCGACAAAAGCGCAAGACCCAGCGAAAGTCGACCCTAAGCATTACAAGGTGCTGCTCGATAACGAATACATGCGTATCCTCGAAGTCCGCCAGAAGCCGGGTGAAAAAGCCCCGATGCATTCGCATCCTAACCATGCAGTTTATTCGCTAACGAGCAGCACGCTCAAGTTCACTTCCTCGGATGGGAAGACGAACACGGTTACAACCAAAGCGGGTCAAGCAGTCTGGCGAGATGCGGAGACGCACATGGTGGAAAACACTGGTAAAACTGAGAGCCACGCTCTCGATATTGAGTTAAAGAAATAGCCCGCCGGCGATTCTAGCGCGATCCTCAGTCTAACGAGAAACAGATAAGCCACGCGGGTGTCGTGGCAAACACGCTGAACCCGCTTCGAAATGGGGCCGTTGGCTTCATCGCCCGGTTAGATGCGAGACAGCCCTTAGCTAGTCAGCTGTGAGAACAAATGCGGCGAAATCCGCTGAACAATTGGGTCCCTTGTGCGCAATCCTCGCAAGGCCGTGATCGATTTTCGATTCGCTGCCATTCGGTCGGCTCTAGAATCACGCCAGAATCGTTTTTGATTGCCGGATTGCAGATGCGCACTTACCATCACGTCACCTTAGTTATAACCAACAAAAAGGGAGGGCTAACATGTTGTTTCGAGGCGGTTTCACATACACCAACTTTCTGGCCGACGTCTTTTCAGTATTTATCTTCGTTCTGTGGTTCTGGTTGCTTATCACGGTCTTCGGCGACCTGTTCCGCCGACGAGACGTCTCCGGCTGGGGCAAGGCGCTTTGGGTGATAGTGCTGATCGTAATTCCCTATTTGGGGGTGTTCATCTACCTGATTTCACAAAGCCGCGGGATGGCAGAACGGCACAACCAGCGGGTCGAGCAAGCTCGCGGCGAACTTCGCCAAATCGTCGGATTCAGCGTTGCTGACGAGATCGAGAAGCTCGAACGGCTGAAGAATTCAGGCGCTATCTCCAGTGAGGAATACGCGCGCCTACGCGCGCGGGCGATACAATAGCGGAGGTCGCGCGGACCGGCGAGCCTTGGGCGTATGTTAGCAAATCCCCGGTGAAGACCATTTCGAGGCGATCCTTTTGATTGTGTCAGCTCCGCGAACGGTGAATGCCCGACCAAGAATTTTCTCAAGCGGGACGGTTGAAAATAGCGCCCCATTCTTCGTCCGGCGCAGCCAGTAAATCTCTCGACCTCGAACCTCAAACGCATCTGTGTTTGTTCGCAATGCCTTTACATTTCGCTTCAACGTTGGAGTCAAATTATCCGTCAAAAAGATGATGTTGCAGTGCCAGCTTCTATCGAGCTTTGATTGCGGAAATGGGTGGTAGTTAGCGATTTTAATTAGTTCGGCCTCTCCCCTAATGAATGTGCGCACTTCATAGCCCAGGGCTTCGTGCAGAGCTTTTTCAATCTTCCTTTCAAGCATCTTGGTCTTCTTGGTTGTCGTCTCAAACATTACGTTCCCACTGGCTATAAAGGTGGCTACTTCGGAAAAGCCAAGTGACTGGAAGACTCCCCGCAGAAACTGCATTTTGACGATCCGGCCACGGCCCGCATTAATTGCTCGAAGGAAGGCGACAAATCTAAACATCCCACAAACTTTGGTTCTGGAGATAGCGACCTAACGAGATAGAGATAAGCCGCTGCAGGGTGCTGTGGCAAACACACTGAGGTTGTCTCGGAATGGGGTCGTTGGCTTCATCGATTGGTTAGATCTGAAAGAAACAAAAGAAGTGCGCCCAAACACATCATAATAATCCCAAGTCGCATATACTGCTTCGGAGTAATAAACATAATTTTGTCCGGTCGGTACTGAGCGTACAGGACGCAGAACAATCCACTGAGTACTCCTACGACGCCAAAAACAAAGCCACTATCTTTCAGCGGCTGGACCATCATAGATCTAACGAGACAGAGATAAGCCACGGCAGGGTGGTGTGGCAAGGTTGCTGGCGGTCATCCGCGTCAGGGGTCGTGGCTGCATCGGTTGGTTAAGCACCGCTGATTCTATCTGTTCTGTGACTCTCCGCCAAGCTGCTTCATCAGGCCCATGACGTCCATGAATTCCTTGCGATACTCGAGAAACTCATCATCCAAAGTCGTACCTGATTTCCTGAAGCTGCGAATTCCGTGGACAGAAAACGGCGATTTTCGTACGATCTGCGGAATAATGCCAGATTTCGATCCACAAACCACACGGTTCAGCGCGAGGAACGCGCTGTTGCTTGCGCAGTTGTGCTCTGCCGCGTATGGGGACGAGTCTCAAGCGAAATCCACTACCGAGAACCTTAAATTCACCGATTTTAAGTGGGTTGAGTTAACCACCCACTTTAACGAAGACGTGTACGCGATTGCTGCTGGGTGTCCTGAGTTTGCAGTCATTGCTTTCCGCGGAACAAAGGATGTCAAGAACTGGATGACCGATTTGGATGCCACTCCGGTCGGCTATCCGTGGCTGTTTGAAGCTGGACCAGACATTGGTGATATTCATGCCGGTTTCGGTCATGCTCTTAGAGATTCGTGGAGTGACATCAGCACCGCGTTAGCCGACATAGTTCATCCGCCACCGAACACGCCTGACCTAAAAGGCTTGTCGACCACCCCTCAGCCAACACTGTGGCTTACTGGACACAGCTTAGGAGGCGCTCTCGCCGTGTTAGCGGGCGCCGCCTTCTTGATGTGGCAGGAAGCACCAATCCGCGTGGTCAATGGTATCTACACGTTTGGCCAGCCACGCATCGGACTTTACCGGTTTTGCGGCAATTATGATCAACTACTCAACAACAAGACGTTTCGGTTCGTAAACAAAGAGGATCTCGTTCCACGCGTTCCTTTTCGAGGCTGGGATTACGCCGATGTCGGAACCATGATTCACTTCACGAGCGATGGAACGCCACAGTTGGATAGCCAGGAATGGACGAACTTCCTGAGCCGCACATTTCAGAGTTTTGCCGACTTCTTCAGCATCACTACGAACATCAGCGTTGATGTTGGCGATCACTCGATGCAGGGCTATTGCGATCTCGTGCGTAGCCAGGCCGACGCTCTCTCTCGGTTGCCGCTGTGACATATTCTCCATGGCGGTCCTCCCACATCGGCCAAGTAATCAAGACGATTGTGGACGATGAGGAGGCGTACCCGGATTATGCAATTCCGAAAAAAACTACGGGGCGAAAAAAGGGGAAGCGGTAATCACGGCGTTATGGATCACGGCAGTGAGAGGCTGATGTTTTCTGCGTGAAAAAGCCGAGGACTCTTGTTTGGCGCACGACGAAGCGTGGGCATGCTCGAAGAAGCTGTTGAAAGAACCGGATTGATCGTCGGAGACAACGAGCCGACCTTGTGCTAATGCCTGCTAACTCAGCCAAGTTGCCGGCAAGCTCTTCTCTGCTTTGGGTAAAGATCGCACATGAGAATTATGAAGTTCGGCGGATCGTCACTTGCGACAGCAGATTGCATCCGCCGAGTTGGTAAGATCATTCTGGAAAACACGCGCCGCGAGCCTGCGGTGATCGTCGTTTCGGCCTTTCAAGGTGTGACTAACGAGTTGCTTCAATGCGCACGGTTGGCGGAAAAGGGGGATGCCCGCTGGAGATCCGTATGGCGTCAAATTGTCGCACGGCATCGCCGCATGGTCGACCAATTGATGGCCAAGAGAAGATCCGCACCTTTCCAAAAAAAACTGGTGCCGCTATTCGAGGATCTGCACGATGCGCTCCACGGCGTGCAGTTATTGAATCATGCTCCGCCTCGCACTCGCGATTTGCTAGCCAGTTTCGGTGAGCGTCTTTCGGCATTGATCATCGCAGCTTATTTGAATGAATCGCGAACTGCGCAATTCGTCGATGCGCGCGAACTCATTTTCACTGACGACAACTTCACAAACGCAAACGTATCCTTTCCCGCAACTAACCGTGCTATCCGTCGATACTTCGCGCGATTACTTCGCACGTCTCGTCGTGCACCGATCGCTGTGGTGACTGGCTTCATTGCATCGACAACTGATGGACAGACAACCACCCTAGGCCGCGATGGGTCGGACTACAGTGCTGCCATTTTGGGATCAGCGTTAAACGCGTCCGCAGTTGAAATTTGGACCGATGTCGATGGTGTCCTGAGCGCCGATCCTAATCACGTGCCGGCGGTCTTTACTCTGCCGCGGATTTCGTACGAGGAGGCAATGGAGCTTTCGTATTTCGGCGCCAAGGTGCTTCATTCAGCCGCGATCGCTCCGGCAGTCGCTCGCGAAATCCCGATCCTAATCAAGAACACTTTTCGCCCTAAAGAGTCCGGTACGTTCATCACGCGCGGCCGCGACGACGGCGACCAGTTGGTTAAAGGAATCAGCTCGATCGGCGGCGTGACGCTTCTGAATCTTCGCGGCCTAAGCATGGTCGGTGTTCCAGGCATTGCAGAGCGTCTGTTTCGCGCGCTCGCTTCGCACAGGGTGAATGTCATTCTTATCTCACAAGCGTCATCGGAACACACCATTTGTTTCGCGGTGCGCGCGATCGATTCATCTGCGGCTGTTGCCGCGGTGCACGATGAGTTTCGATTTGAGTTTCAACACCAACTCGTTTCGCTCGATGAGAAGCCGGATCAGGCAATCGTGGCAGTGGTCGGCGACGGAATGAAAGGTCATCCTGGCGTTTCCGGAAAACTTTTCGGCAGTCTTGGCCGGCGCTACATCAATATCACTGCCATCGCCCAGGGTGGATCGGAGCGAAATATTTCCTTCGTTATCAATGCAGCTCAGCAGACGCGCGTGTTGAATATCATCCACGAGGCTTTCTTTGAAATTCGTAAGCGCCTTGCGTTAATTGTCATTGGTCTCGGATACATTGGCGCCGCGTTGTTGGAACAATTGCGCCACCAACGAACGTATCTGCTCGCGCGTGGTTTCGATGTCACCGTCGTTGGCCTAGCAAACAGTAAAAAGTTTATTCTCGACTCGTGCGGAATTGATCTTGCCTGCTGGCGTAAGCGTTTGTCGGCATCGCGGCGCAAAATGAATTGCCAGCTCCTAATCCGGGAGATTTCCAAACTGGAGCTAACCGATGCTGCGATCGTG
>JBEDUS010000299.1:0-3671 GCA_040414975.1 Candidatus Udaeobacter sp. | reverse complement strand
GAGCAGCCCAAAGAGTCTTATCTCTGCCGATGTTCCCAGCCATTTCGGTGTCGGATCAAGTGCGGACTGCGCAAGCCTTAACGCGCACGGTGCAACGTGCAACGGCATGCGCAGTCGCTGCGGACTGATCTCTTCGCCTCCTCGGTCTTTACCTCACTCTCTTTTTCAAGCTGTTAAATAAAGCAGGCATCATGACGTCTGTAGTCGCCGAACACACCGATATCCGTCCGAGCGGTTCAGCTTCCGTGGCCTCCAGAGGCTCGCGATTCAAGGGCAACCGGGCGGCGATGGTCACGTTTTCACCGTTCCCTTACGATCCCCGACCACGCCGAGCCCTCGAAACTCTGGTTAAAGAAGGCATGCACGTGGACCTTATATGCCTGAGAGACGGAGATGCGGCGATTCGCGAGCGGTTGGACGGCATAGATATTCTCCGAGTTCCGCTTAGGCATCGCAGGGGGAGTAAGGCCGCTTACGCCTACGAATACACCCTATTCATTTTGATCTCCTCCATATTTTTCGGCTGGCGCGCGTTGCTTCGGCGATACGACTTAGTTTACGTGCACAACATGCCCGATGTTCTCATCCTGAGTGCGCTGATACCGAAGGCCCTGGGAGCAAAAGTAGTTCTCGATCTGCACGATCCGATGCCTGAACTGATGACCACTATCTACAAGTTGGACAAAGATAGTTTTGGCGTGCGAGTAATCGGTGAAATTGAGAAATGGAGCATTGCGCGTGCGAATTCTATAGTGACCCCCAACCTTGCATTTAAGCGAATCTTCGGTTCGAGAAGCTGTAGCCCAGAAAAGATTGAAGTTGTCATGAACTCCCCTGATGGGGAAATTTTCCCTTTTCGCGGGGCACGCAAATCCCTTCCGGAAGGTCGCAGCGAACCCTTTGTGATCATGTATCACGGCTCCCTGGTCGAGCGAAATGGTCTAGACCTCGCCGTGGAGGCGCTCGTCGAAGTCCGGGAGACAGTTCCTGGAGCGGAACTGCGCATTTACGGAGCCAGTACTCCATTTCTCGAACAAGTCATGAAGGTCGCACTGAACAAGGGGCTGCAGAATGCCGTTCGTTATCTAGGCCCCAGAAAGCTGGAAGACCTCGTGGCCGAGGTCGAAAAGTGCGATGTCGGCGTGGTTCCAAACCACCGGAACCTGTTTACAGAGATCAACATGCCGACCCGTATTTTCGAATACCTGAGTCTGGGCAAGCCGGTAATCGCACCGCGCACGCCAGGAATCCAGGACTATTTCAGCAACGACTCTTTGCTGTTCTTTACGGCCGGTGACGCGAACGATCTGGCGCGTGCGATCAAGTACGTTTTCCATCACCCCGCTGAGGTAAACGAGATCGTGAACCGAGGACAAGAGGTTTATCAGAGACATGTTTGGGACAAGGAGCGCATGAAACTGCTTGGCGTCGTTGATCGGCTTGTAGGAAACAAACGAACGAACTGGGTGCCCCTCTGATCGAGAAACGGTCCAAGAGCGCGCCACGTCCCGGTATCGGCCGGGATAATGAAGTCTGCAGGGTACCTAAAAAGGCAGGTAAGATGAAGCACGGCAACCGCTACCCGCCTTATGTTCTGATCACTCCCGCGCGGAATGAAGAGCAATTCATCGAGGAGACGATCGGTTCGGTCATCCGCCAGGCCGTCCTGCCGGTCAAATGGGTAATCGTCGATGACGGCTCAACGGACCGTACCGCCGAGATCTTGAAGGGGTATCTCCCGTCGCATCCCTGGATCGAATTGATTCAGAGGCCACGGAGGCAAGAACGGACCTTTGCCGGCAAGGCACGCGCTTGTCAAGCCGCTTACGAGAAGATCAAAGATGTTCCCTACGACATCATCGGTAATCTGGATGCCGATGTGTCCTTCGACTCGGAGTTTTTTGCTTTTCTACTGGGCAAATTCTCGCTGGATCCAAGGCTCGGAGTCGCCGGTACGATTTTCAAAGAAGAAGGCTATAGCTCAGAAGACGATAGCTTCGAAGGACACAGACACGTTTCTGGCCAATGTCAGCTGTTTCGCAAGCAGTGCTGGGAAGAGATTGGCGGTTACGCGCCGCATCGGGCCGGAGGGATTGACTGGATCGCGGTGACCACGGCTCGAATGAAGGGCTGGAAGACCGAATCGTTCCGCGAAAAGTGGTTTTTTCATCATCGGCACCTGGGCACGGCGGAGCGGGGCGTCGTGGCGTCGCTTTTTTGCTATGGCGAGAAGGACTACTACCTGGGCGGGCATCCGTTATGGGAAATCTTCCGAGTAGCGTACCGCCTCGGGAAGAAGCCGTATATCGTCGGCGGCCTGGCGCTGGGCTTGGGCTATTTCTGCGCGCTCGTGCGGCGTACTCCCAGGCCGGTTTCTCCGGAGCTGATGGCGTTCCACCGGAAAGAGCAGATGCGGAAGCTGAAAGCCATTTTGAAGTCGGTGTTGCGATTGAGACGCGTCGACAATTTCGGTGTGGTGTGGGACAAAGCATAAAACCTTTCGAGGAAGCTCTCCCGGGGAAAGTCGTTGCCGCGGTCGGCCGGTTCTCAAAATGGCTGGATCGCTACGGGGAGCTTTCCTGGGATCATCAAAGCTTCTATGCGAGCAAGCTCGGGCGTGCTGCCAAGGCGCTGTATTACCGCCGGCCTTTGATCGGTACTTTTGCGGTGTCTCCGATGGTGCTGTGTGAGGCTTTCCTGCCTTCAGCGCGAAAGCTTTTCTGGAAACCGCAGCGCTTCCCGATAGCTGATGCGCATTATGCCATGGGATTTGCTCTTCTAGCCGTCGCACTCAACGACCCCCGGAAATACAAGCGAGCCGTTCATTTCCTCGAAATGCTCCAGCAGACCCGTTGCCCGGATTACGAAGAATACTGCTGGGGATATCCGTTCAATTGGGAAACGCGAACGGGCACATTCATAGAAGGCACGCCGCTGATCACAACCGTGCCTTATGTATACGAGGCGTTCTCGGATGTGTATGCGATCGATGGCGATTCGAAGTGGCTGCACATTATGCGATCGATCGCGGAACACGCATTGAGAGAATACCGTGAGATCGAGACGGCACCGGGATGTGCGAGCTGCGCTTATCGGCCGACGGCGGACGATCCTTGCGGCGTAATTAATGCGAGTGCCTATCGCGCTTATCTGCTCACCAGAGCCGGTACGGAACTGTCGGAGCCGCGGTACATAGAGGCTGCGAAACGGAATTTGAACTTTGTCGTTTCCGCGCAAAACGCCAATGGGTCATGGTATTACTCGATGGATGCCGTGAGGGACTTCGTAGACCATTTCCATACCTGCTTTGTGCTGAAGGCGCTCGCCAAGATCGAGCAACTGACCGGCTGGAGTGAATGCCGGGGTGTGATTGAGGCCGGCGTCGAGTATTACTTAAAGAATTTGTTCGATGCCCAAAAGTTGCCGATTCCGTTCTCCAAGGCGCCGCGGCTTACGGTATATCGGCGTGAGCTATACGACTACGCGGAGTGCATTAATTTGGCCACACTTCTGTACGGCAGATTCACTGATTTGGACAACATCCTAAAGGTGGTTTTGAACGACCTCCTGGCGCGATGGCAAAAAAACGATGGTTCCTTCCGTGCTCGCGAACTGCTGGTTGGGTGGGATGACGTGCCCATGCATCGTTGGGCGCAGGCACAAATATTTCG
>JBEDUS010000298.1:0-14390 GCA_040414975.1 Candidatus Udaeobacter sp. | reverse complement strand
CACAAGTTGAAGGTAACGCGGAAGAACGGAGACGTGAGTTTTGTCTATCTGGATCCGGACCACTTTCTGGAGATTCGCGTCTTAACACAACGGATGCGACATGGCGCATACGAAGAAGTAGAGACTGACTTGGGCGATTACGAAAAAGCAGGAGGCGTATTCGTTCCAACGTCAATCGAGTTCGGACCCAAGGGCGCGCCTGACAAGCAAAGAATCATAATCGACAAGGTCGAAGCCAATGTGCCGGTGGATGACGCGATCTTTCACTTTCCCGGCCAAATAACTCTGCCGCGACCACAGCGCTGATTTACTTTAATGAGAATATTGAGTTACGAAGAGGGGCGCGATGAGGCCCCGCGCAATGGTAGGGACGCCCGGCTAGGGCGTCCGGACGGCGCAGCGCGACGTCCCTACCTCTGCGCACGCGTCCTCGCGTCGTTTTCATTGCTTTTTGTGTGCGTAATGTTTTGCCGTGCGGAGGACGCACCCTTCAACTCGGCAACAATCTCCGGCCTCGGCGCGCGCAACATAGGCTCCGCAACGATGAGCGGACGCATCTCCGCCATTGCGGGCACACGCGAGCCGTCTGGCAAGATTACGCTGTTTGTCGGCGCAGCCAGTGGGGGCGTCTGGAAATCCGACGACAGCGGGACGCGATATAGACCCGTGTTCGATCAACAACCCGTGCAATCGATCGGCGCAATCGCGCTCGATCCGAAAAATTCGAAAAACGTCTGGGTCGGAACTGGTGAATCTTGGACGCGCAACAGCGTTTCGATCGGGGACGGGATTTACAAATCGACCGACGGCGGGGAAACATGGACGCATTCCGGTCTGGAAAAATCCGAGCGCATTGCAAAGATCGCCGTGAACCCAAAAAACGGCGACACGGTCTTTGCCGCTGTCCCCGGCGCGCTCTGGAGCGATTCGCCCGATCGCGGCCTGTACAAAACCACAGATGGGGGGAAAACGTGGAACAAGGTTCTCAAAGGGTCGAATCTTTCGACGGGCTGCACTGATATTACAATCGATCCGGAAAATCCGGACATCATGTTTGCTGCGATGTGGGATTTCAGGCGTAAAGGATGGGAGTATCGCTCTGGTGGGGCAAGTCCCACAGCCCCTTCGGCGAGTGGATTGTTCCGTTCTACTGACGGCGGGAATACGTGGACGGAGATTACGCCCGAGGCCAATAAAGGTTTCCCGAAGAAACCATACGGTCGTCTTGCAGTGGCAATGGCGCCGTCGAACGCCAAGCGTGTTTACGCTTTTGTGGAATCACCCGAAAGCGCGCTTTTTGTCTCCGACGATGGCGGCGTGACTTGGGACAAGCGAGATAAAAGTCAATGGATGGTGTGGCGCCCGTTCTATTTCGCGAACTTGATTGTCGATCCAAAAAATCCCAACCGCGTATTTAAGACTGATGGCTCTCTGATTGTCAGCGAGGATGGAGGCAAAAGTTTCGCGGTGGTCGGCGGATTTGGCGGGATGCACGGCGATGTGCACGATGTCTGGATCGATCCCACCAACACCCAGGTCGTTTTCTCGGGTGACGATGGCGGTATGTGGTATTCGTACAACGGCGGCGCAAAATGGTGGAAAGCTGAAAACCTGCCAGTTTCGCAGTTCTATCACGTTAGCGTCGACGACAACGACCCCTACCGGGTTTATGGCGGTCTACAGGATAACAGCTCTTTCGTGGGCGAATCACAATATCCCGGCGGCATTACTAACGCGCAGTGGGAAAACATGTACAACGGCGACGGTTTCTGGATGTTCCCGGATCCCGCGGATCCCGATTATATCTATGCCGAGTATCAAGGTGGCGAGATTGCGAGGGTAAATCGCTACACACACGAAGCCCGGAACATTAAGCCAAGGCCGAATTACAATGAAAAGCTCCGGTTCAACTGGAACACTCCAATCGCGCTCTCGCCTAACCAAAAAGGGACGATTTATATCGGCGCTCAGTTTCTATTTCGTTCGCGCGATCACGGCCAAACGTGGGAACGCATTTCACCCGATCTGACAACCAACGATCCGGAAAAGCAGAAACAGGAGCAGTCAGGCGGCGTTACGGTGGACAATTCCTCGGCGGAAATGCACACCACTATTTACTCGATCAGTGAATCGCCCAAGGAAAAATCGCTGATCTGGGTCGGCACAGACGATGGTAACCTTCAACTCACTCGTGATGGCGGCAAGACATGGACCAATGTCGTAGGCAACATTCCCGGTTTGCCGAAAAATTCATGGGTAACCTGGGTGCAGGCGAGCAACTTCAACGCCGGCACGGCGTATGCGACGTTTGATCGACATACATTCGGCGACATGGCGCCGTATGTTTTCAAAACGACTGATTACGGGAAGACCTGGGCGCCGCTGGTAACCCCGCAGGACGCCAAAGGCGTTCGTGGATACGCTCATGTGATCAAGGAGGATTTGGTCAAACCGGATCTGCTCTTTCTCGGCACGGAATTTGGACTTTGGGTCTCGATCGATGGTGGAAAAAATTGGGCGCAATTTAAAGGCAACCATTTTCCGGCAGTCGCCGTTCGGGATCTGGCAATTCAACCGCGCGATAACGACCTGGTTCTTGCAACACATGGCCGCGGTATCTGGATCGTTGACGACATCACTCCATTGCGCGCGCTGAACCCGGATTTGTTGAAGCAGGAAGTTGCATTCCTTTCAGCTCGCCCTGTGCAGCAGCGGATCGAGGGCTCAGGCGGATGGGCGCCCGGCGACGCGGTTTTCGTTGGCGATAATCCGCCTGACGCAGCGGTGATCAATTACTACCAGCGCGAGAGGCATCTATTTGGAAAACTGAAGCTCGAAGTTTTGGATTCCTCGGGTCGTGTTGTCGATGAATTGCCAGCCAGCAAACGACCCGGCCTGAACCGTGTGACTTGGCCGATGCGTGTGAAGCCGCCGCGCGTGCCACCCGCCGCGCAGATTGCGTTTGCCGGAGTACGAGGTCCACGGCTTGTGCCCGGCGTGTACACTGTCCGCCTCACCAAGGCCGGCAAAGTTTCGGAAACCAAATTAACGGTTGGTCTCGATCGCCGTGCGAAATTCAGCGCTGCCGATCGCAAGGCACAGTTCGACGCGGCGATGAAGGTCCATACCCTCTTTGACGAAGAAAGTGCGCTGATGGACCGGATTCTTTCCTTGCGCAAGGCATTGGCCCAGAGTGGGGGAGCGTTAGCCGAAGGCGATCCTACTCGTAAAAACATTTCTGGTTTCGACGGGAAAGTTGATGCGCTCCGCAAGAAAATTGTCGCAACGACCGAGGGAGGAGCGATAACCGGCGAGGAGCGATTGCGAGAGCACACCGATCAACTCTATGGAGCGATTCTCAGTTATGAAGGAAAGCCGGGCAGCTACCAGATTGCATATATTGATGCGCTTAAGCGGGAATTGGGTGACGTGACAAAAGAGTTCGATCAATTGCTCGCCAAGGATCTGCCCGCCTTGAACGATTCTCTCAAAGCCAAGGGACAACAGCCGATCGCGGCGCCGTCGGCCAACGTCGGAGGAGCCGACGCCATATCTGGTTCGGGGGGCGCGACGGGCGGACGCACTGTGCCGCCAGCCGGCTTCCGCATTTTTTACTGAGTCATTCAGCCAAATGGCGACAGGGCTTGTGCCTTGCTGGACGAATTTTTTCGTCATGCTAGCTTGCAAACCATCCCCGGGGGTATAGCTCAGTTGGTAGAGCGTCTCGTTCGCAATGAGAAGGCCAGGGGTTCGAATCCCCTTACCTCCAGTCTTCTTTTGCCGTCGTGGAGGAGAGCGAAGACTGTCGCGCCGAAGCCTTGGCGAAGGCGACGTTTTGGTGATCTTGTGAACGCAAACGAGGCGAAGACTCAATTTGAGCGATATTCAAAATCAGCATCTGGCGCGGATTTGCCAAAAAGCATTTTTATACAACGTCTCTGCGTCCCATCGGTATTGATAATACGAGAGACGCGAAAGAACGATTGCAGGGAACGGTTTCGCGTTTAAGGTGCGCTCTCCAATTCTTTAATATGCTCCAGACTTTTCTTGCTCAGGCGCAAACGGCGGCTCCTCAACAGATGCCGGGCGGCGGCATTGGTTCATTTTTTGTGCCGCTGATTTTCATTTTCATCATCATGTACTTTGTGATGATCCGACCGCAGAAGAAGCGGCAGGAACAGCAGCAGAAGTTAATGACAGCTTTGAAAACCGGGGACCGGGTCGTGACCAATGCCGGCATTCACGGGTTAATCTCCAATGTGAAGGAAAACACGGTGCTCGTGAAAGTAGCCGACAACGTGAAGATCGAGATGGATAAATCTGCCATCACAACTGTGCTGAAAGAGAGTTAATTTGTTAAATCGTTGAATCGCTAAATCGTCAAAACCGGAATGACTCCAGCTTTTACATTTTTTGTCGGACTCGCCATGCTCGTCCTGTTCGGGTGGTATTTCGCCACCGATCACGGGCCACGAAAGCGTTGGCTGGCTACCGCGCTCGTGCTGATGCTGGTTATCTCCAGCGTTGTCACAATCTGGCCGCCGCAGAAGAAGATCGCGCTTGGCCTCGACATTCAAGGCGGTACCTCCTTCCTCATTCGGCTGAAGGCTGGCGACAAACCGGTCACTAAAGCTACGCTCGACCAGGCAGTCGAGGTCATTCGCAAGCGTATTGATACGTTCGGGGTCAGCGAGCCCATAATCAGTCCCGTCGCGAACGATCGCATTCTGGTGCAGATCCCCGGACTCGACACGGCCAAGATTCAGGAAGCGCGTGATCAACTATCGCGCGTGGCAAAGCTCGAATTCCGCCTGGTTTATCCCGATAACGGCGAGCGATTACGCGAAATCGACGCAGGAAAACAGGTAATTCCGCCGGAGTATCGGATCGAAACTTACAAACAACAACACGTGGCCGAGGGGGAAAAACCGGTAGAAGAACGGTTGCTGGTGAAAAAGAAAGCCGACTTATCCGGCGATCGAGTTTCGAGCGCAGGCGCCTCTTATGAGCGAGACGGCTGGGTAGTTCATTTGCGATTCGACAGCGAAGGCGCCAAAAAATTCGGCGACATCACAGCCGCGAACGTCCATCATCGCTTCGCGATTGTGCTCGATGGCGTGATCCAATCTGCGCCCGTGATTCAGGACGCCATTTATGGCGGCGACGCACAAATCACGGGAAGATTTACTGAGGAAGAAGCGCGCGGCTTGGCGAGCGTGCTTGAGAACCCGTTGCAGACGCCGGTGAGCATCGAAGAAGAACGGAGCGTGTCGCCTACTCTCGGACTGGACTCGATTCGCGCGAGCATTCTCGCTGGCTTGGTTGGCCTTGCCATCACACTCGTTTGCGTGGCCGTCTATTACAAAATTCCCGGTCTCGTCGCCAATCTCGCCTTGATTATCAATCTCATTTTGCTCGTCGGCGCGCTGACGATGTTTCACTTCGTCCTCACATTGCCTGGCATAGCGGGGATCATTTTGACGATTGGTCTCTCGGTGGACGCGAATGTGCTCATTTACGAGCGATTGCGGGAGGAAATGGCGCTTGGAAAATCGCTCAAGGTCGCGCTGAATACGGCTTACGAGAAAGCTTTCAGCTCTATTTTTGATGCCAACGTCACGACGCTGATCACCGCAGCGATTCTCTTTTGGAAAGCGAGCGGCCCGGTAAAAGGCTTCGCGATCGCACTGACCCTCGGCATTCTGGCTTCATTGTTCACGGCACTCATCGTGGGTCGAAATTGCCTCGGCTGGCTCGTGGATACCGGACGCCTGAAACGCATTTCGATGCTACATTTGATTTCGGCGCAAAACATCAATTTCCTCGGCAAAGGTTTCATTGCGTGTATGTGCTCGCTCGCCCTGATCCTCGCTTGCGCTTTCGCCTTTTACCAGCGCGGCGACCGCAATTTCGGCGTCGATTTTCGCGGCGGCGACCTGATCACATTAAGCGCACCGGGCAAGATCGATATCGGTCAGGTGCGCGGCGCGCTTAATCCGATCGGACTCGCTGATGCTTCAATTCAAGAATCCACGCAAGTCGGCAGGAGCTACATCACGATTCGTACCCCGTTGAACACAAGCGACAAAGTGGAGAAGCAGGTCTTGCAGGCGCTGCCAAGCTCCGGCTTTAGGGTGGAAGGCTCCGAACGTGTTGGCGCGCTGGTGGGCGGCGAGTTGGCAAAGAGCTCGTTGATCGCGCTCGGCCTGGGCATCCTGGGCATTTTGATTTTTGTGACGCTCCGTTTCGAGCTTGCTTTTGCTGTGGGCGCGATCGTCGCCTTGTTGCACGACGTGCTTATCACCGTCGGCATGTTCTCGCTGCTCGGGCGCGAACTGACGCTCACAATGATTGGCGCCGTGCTGACGATCGCCGGCTATTCCATCAATGATACCATTGTCGTTTATGACCGGATCCGGGAAGGTTTGGCCAGCGGGCGGCGGGGGACGATCGAGGAAATCATGAACTCGAGCATCAATCAGACGTTGAGCCGAACCATTCTTACGAGCACCGTGACGCTTGTTCCGATCCTGTGCCTGTTTTTCTTTGGCGGCGCCGTGCTTCGGGATTTTTCGCTCGCGATCATTATCGGCGTGGTTGTCGGTACTTACTCCTCTATCTTTATCGCCTCGCCTATCGTGCTTTGGTGGACGCGCGCCCGCGGCGGCGGCGCCACGGCTCTGCGGCGCGAAATCACCGAAAAAGCCGCAACAGCTAATCCGCTTGCCCAACGCTAAGCGATTTTGCGCCAGTCCCGGGGCCGATTTGCTTGCTTTAGGCGCGGTCTGGGGGCGTTTTTCAAGCGGATTTGACGGGGCTGTCCGGCCCGAGTAGGCTCCCGCTCGCTAATTAGGAGTGTATCTCTAAATTCGGGAGTGATTATTGATGCCAGAAGTGATCGTTCGCAAAGGTGAACCTGTCGATCGCGCGTTGAAGCGGCTGAAGAACAAGCTGGATGCCGAGGGCATTCTCGAGGAGGTCCGCCGTTTACGCGCCTTCGAGACGCCTTCGCAAAAGCATCGCCGCAAAGCCAAAGCCAACGCTAAACGCGGCCGAACAAAGTTCCGATTCAATCCGTAAGCTGAACAGAGTTAAGAAGTTAAAATGTTAGAACGTTGAAAGGTTGGGCGGCGTAACGCCGTATCGATGCCTTTTGTAACTTTTACCATTCAACTTTTGAGCCTCTTAACTTTTCTCGAAAAACTCAAGAATCGCCTGGACGAGGCCGTCGATGTCGTGTCGCTTGGCTTCGACGTCGACCTTCAAACCATTATCGCGCGCAGTCTGCGACGTAATCGGACCAATGCTGGCAACTTGCATTCCCTTGGGCCAGGGTAGGCCAAGTGCCAGAAAATTCTCCACGGTTGAGGAACTGGTGAAGGTGATTAAATCAGCCCCATCCTTCGCGAGTCGCTGGCGCGCACCACTGACGTCCCGGGTTTCTATCACGGTCTGATACGCGAACGCTTCGTCCACGATCGCTCCCAAAGCTGAGAGCTCTTTCGGAAGCATGTCCCGCGCTTTCGCGGCGCGCACCAAGAGAATCTTCAAATTTTCGATACTCCCTTCCTTTTTGAACTCACGCACGACGTCCTCAGCCACGAATTCCTCGGGTTGAAGATCGACGTGCAGATGAAAGTCCTTCACCCGTTGCGCCGTGGCCGGACCGATGGCGGCTATCCGCGCACCGCCGATATCGCGCGCGTCATCGTATAGTTTGAAGAAAAGGTTGAAAAAAGCTTCGACTCCGTTTGCGCTGGTGAACACGATCCAGTCATAAATGTGTGCGTCCTGGACAAGCTCGGCGAATTCGCGCAAGTCACTCGGCGGCTCTATTCGAATCGTGGGCAGTTCGATAACGTAAGCACCCAGCGCGCGCAGTTTGCTGCTTAACACACTGGCTTGTTTTCTTGTTCGCGTAACCGCAATTCTTTTTCCGAGGAGTGGCCGCTTTTCGTACCAATTGAGTTTGTCTCGCAACGCTACGACTTGTCCAAATACTGCGATTGCAGGTGCTTCAAATCCGCTGGCTGCAGCCTTTTGAGCGATATCTTGAAGTGTGCCGGTGAGCGTTTCTTGTCGCCCGGTGGTCGCCCACCGGACCAATGCTATTGGCAAATCGGAATTCACCCCGTGCTTCATCATCTCGCTAGTGATCGATCCGAGGCGTTCCACGCCCATCAACATCACCTGGGTTCCGCCAAGCTTCGCCAGGGCGGCGTAATCGATTGCACTTTCTGTCTTCGCCGGATCTTCGTGTCCCGTAAAGAACGTGACGTGTGAATTGTGTGCCCGGTGCGTTATGGGAATGCCTGCATAAGCTGGCCCTGCGATGGAGGAGGTTATTCCGGGCACGATTTCGAATGGAATACCCGCATCGGCTATCACCTGTGCCTCCTCAGCGCCTCGACCAAACACAAATGGGTCCCCGCCCTTCAACCGAATGACTTGCTTTCCTTCGCGCGCCTTCTTGATTAGCAGTTCGTTGATTTCCTGCTGGCTGATTTGCGATTCGCCAGGCGTTTTGCCGACGTAAACAATCTCCGCGTCGTCCCGCGCCCAGCCGAGTGCCTCCGGGTTTGCCAGATGATCGTAAACCATCACATCGGCATTCTCTATGCATTCCTTTGCGCGCAACGTTACCAAACCGAGATCGCCCGGCCCCGCACCAACTAAATAAACCTTTCCACTCTTACTCATGTCCACCTGCCAAGCCACAGGCCTGCGCGGAGGCTGATGTTGGCAATCGATTCAAGAGCTTCGCCGCTAGATGTTCACCTTGGTCACAACTACCTTCCACTTCCGCTTCCCGTGGCGCTGCCGATTGATCGATGAACAGTTGCGCCCTCAATTTCATCTTGTCGTTCTGAATTGTCGCCAGCACGCCCACCGGACAATTACAATCCCCATGCAACAAACGCAGGAACTCTCGTTCCGCCCACAAACAAAGCAACGTCTGTCGATCATTCACGAGATCGGCGATCGCCTTCATTTCTTTATCACTAGCGCGAATCTGAAGCGCAATGATTCCCTGACCGCCTGCTGGCAAAAAAACTTCGTGTGGAAGGACCTCAACGAAAAATTGCCTGCCGTTGAAACTGATTGCGCTACGAGTTGGCGACAAGCCGAGGCGTTCAAGCCCCGCGTGAGCCAGCACAATGGCGTCCCAGTTGTTTTCAGTCAGTCTGCGCAGTCGGGTCGGAACATTCCCGCGAAGATCGACAAGTTTGAGATCTGGACGTTTCCAGAGCAGCTGGTGCTTCCTTCGCACACTGCCGGTGGCCACAGTCGCGCGCTGTGGCAGCGAAGCGAAACCGCCGCGATGCTTCAGAACCAGCACGTCATCCATTGGTGCACGATTGAGAACTGCGGCAATCTCTGCGCTTGGGTTCGTTTCACTCGGAAGATCCTTTGCACTGTGAACGGCTATATCGACATCCCCGGCGAGAAGCGCTCGTTCGACTTCTGCCGTGAACAATCCTTTGCGACCACCCCGACGCTCGATACGCCTGACGTTGTCGCCTCGTGTAGCGATAATTCTCGTCTCGATTCCCGCGTTGGGGCACGCCTTTTGAATAGCCCTTTTCGCCAGGCGCGCCTGTGCGCGCGCCAACTCGCTGCCGCGGGTCCCGAGGATGATTTTTCGTGTCATCGCAGGAGTGTAGCCTGCGATAGAGGGTAGGGGAAGCTGTCCGCTTTCCTACAGCTGCGATGCCCTTAGCGAACTGTCCGCGACCGCCGCATGCCCGGCAATTCGCGACGTGCGGTTCAGTTCGTGTGAAACTTTCTCGAGGAAATCTGCAACATGTTCAGCAATGATCGCTTCGGCAGAAGCTACTTGCTGCCGGCGCACTGCAAGGGACTGTTCCGCGACGGATCGCAACGCATCGATGTCGTAAAGATAGACGCCTTCCATTTCATTCACGGCGGGATCGACATCGCGCGGAACGGCAATATCGATGATGAAAAGCGGACGATCGATACGGTTGGCCAACATAGGTCCCAGATTTATTGGGGTGAGCAACGGAGCTTCCGAAGAAGTTGATGTAACCAGGATATCAATCTCCCGGCATTGTCGTGGCCACTCATCGAACTGGACAGCCTGGCCACCTATGCGTTGTGCCAGCTCCTGGGCGCGATTATCTGAACGATTGCTCACGCGCAGATCGCTCACACCTCGGGAAATGAAGGCACGCGCCGTGCGCTCGCTCGTTTCGCCAGCTCCCAAAACTAAGACCGTGCAATTGCCAAGTTCGCCGAAAATTTTCTCAGCCAAATCAACGGCGACCGAGCCGACTGACACCGATCCACGCGTGATTTCAGTATGCGTACGGACTTGTTTCGCAACACGAAAGGCCCGTTGAAAGAGACGGTGAAGGCAAGGCCCAACCGCACCAGACGCGCGCGCAGAATGGTAAGCTTTCTTCGTTTGTCCTAAGATTTCTGTCTCGCCGACAACCATCGAATCTAGTCCCGAAGCAACCCGGAACAGATGTTGCACGCACCTTTCAGCTTCGTAACGGTAAAACGGCAAGGCCCCACCGCGACTGACCTCGTCGAGCTCGCTTTTTTGCAATAAACACCGGGCAATTTCGTCCGTTGACACGCGCTTGTCTGACGCGCCATACACCTCCACCCGGTTACACGTAGCGAGAACCAATGCTTCCGCGCAACCGGCCGCGCGGAGGGTACCTTCCGCGCTGGTGTTGCCAGTGAAACGTTCCCGCGTTTCGACGTTTGCAGTGTGATGACTCAACCCGACGCAGAAAAGATTCATGGTACAGAGTGCATTTGCGCCGAGAAAGTGATTCCCCACAGAAGTGTTAATGCGGTGCTAAATCCAATGATGCATAACGCAGCCACCCGTTTTGGTGCCAGCCATCGAAGATGACGGCCTTGCAAAATCGTCGCGTAAAGCAGCCAGACTCCAACAGCAGCCACGACTTGCACACGCGGCAATGGATGACCTGTAAAAAACCCGCTCACAATGCCAAGCGTGTAAAGTCCGAAGCCCCACCAAAGCAGACGAGTGATCGCCGCGAAGAGATCGGTCAGCGGCGGTAGGTGATAAAAGATTGAGCGCAAATGATGTGTCTTGAGCTGGCGTTCCTGCACGAGATACATGACTCCGGCGATGCAGGCGAGCGCGAACACCCCATAAGCAACGAGCGAAACCGATGCATGAAATTCCAGCAAGGGATTGGCGGGCAACTTCACCGGATGACGAACATCGATCGGCGCAATCAAAGCAAATCCTTGCAATACGACCACTAGCGGCGCGGTAAAGGCACCCATTAGCGAGAGGCGGTACGCTGGGCCGACCAGCATGTAGATCAGTGCCACTGACCAGGCGAGAAAGATAAAGACCTCAAACAAGTTCGTCAGCGGACAACGTCCCAGCGCATGACCGCGGATCGATAAAAACGCCGTTTGAAAAACGAAACCCAATCCGATCGCCAGAAAATTAAATCTTCCTGGGCGAAAAACTCCCGCACGCAAGGCGACCCCAGTGCGCACGACTGCGGCGAGAAAACAGATTGTTGAAATGATGAGAAAATCGCGATCCACCAAAGCTTATTGTAGAGGTGCTTGAGCTCGTGGCAAAGGAGCTTGTATTCCTTCAATATTGCGGTCAATGCTATGCCGATGGCGTGCTACACATTGAGAGCCTTCGTAGCTGCTGTGTTGGTTTTCCTAATCAGCGAATCGTACTCCAGTGCCGGCGATGCGGTCTTTTCAAGCGACGGTGAACGAGTTTACGTGATCAGTGATCTCGACTCCAAGCCAGCGCTGGAAGAAATCGATTTAAAACAGAAGACGAGTCGGAAAATTCTGTTGGCTCAGCTTGGCCCTTCCGACTCGCTTCGAGGAGTTGCCTGCACTGAGAAAAACCGCTTGTTCTGTACGTCGGCCAAGGCGCTCTGGTCCTTTGAACCACACTCGGGGCAATTGACGAAAATACACGACGCCCCAAACGGAGGCAGCTTGTGGGGAATTGCATACGATCCGAAGACGCAACGTGTTTTTGTGACGACGGATGACCGGGAGCATCCGCTGTTCATGTTCAACGATCCCACGGAGTGGATTCCTGTCCGCATGCGACGCCATCCCTATCCTTCATGCCTGGTGTTTGCTGCCAATGGAGAATTATTCTTCGCGGCATACGGTGATTTGTGGCGCGGCGAAATCCAAACAGAGAACTTTGACGGACAAGATCATTTTTCGGTAACAGCTTATCGGTGTGCTCCGCTTGCGACACTCGAGACGCAGAACACGACACCTGCTGAAATTGGTGTAGCCGACGTTGGCGTCGCTCACGACACAGTGTACGTGCAGCTTTCGCGAATGGGCGGCTCGGGCGATGGATGGTTCGCGCGACTCCAGAGGCCCAAGATTAAACATGATTCAGAAGGCGAGCTTGAGGTGGCTTACGAACCAAAGGAGCGCCTTCCTATTTACCAGAAGTCGTTGAACTCGCTGGAAATTCTCGGTGAAGATTGGCGTGCCGGTTCGATTTGCGTTTCGCCGGATGAAACGCGAGTTCACTACGTTCTACACGCTAAGCATTGGTTGGTCACAAATGGCAAGTCCGAAGAATTGCATCTGCGCGAACAATAGCTCGTTTGTCTATCACCATTGACGTTTGTCAGCGGGCCGCTAGCGTCGCGCCAATGGCTTCCGATGCTATCGAGAAATTGCGTACGGGTTTGCGAGACGTCGCCGATTTTCCGAAAAAGGGAATTGTCTTCAAAGATATCACACCAATCCTGAGCGATCCGGCGTTATTTCGCGCATCAATCAATTTATTTTTGGAGCGTTGCCGCGGGAGAAAGATCGACAAAATCGTTGGGATCGATGCGCGCGGGTTTCTCTTTGGATCGGCGGTGGCTTATGAACTCAGTGTCGGGTTCGTTCCGATCCGGAAACGCGGCAAGCTCCCTTTCCAGACAGAGATCGCCAGCTACTCACTCGAGTACGGCGAAGCGGAAATGGAGATGCATATCGACGCCATTAGCGCAGGGGAACGAATTGTGTTGATAGATGACTTGCTGGCGACGGGCGGGACCTCTGCCGCTGCGGCAGCCCTCATTCGCAAAGCGGGGGGAGACCTTCTCGAGGCACAGTTTCTGATTGAGTTGGAATTTCTTCATGGCCGTAAGCAACTTGAGCCGACACCGATCACGTCATTCCTGAAATATTGAGCCACGCAGGAGAAAGGTCCTGTCGCAAGGATAAAGACAGAGGCGTCATAGGCCGATCGCTCCTTTCCGTCTGAGATGGATTTGGATTTTGAACATGCGATTTTAGATTGAACAGCGATCTGAATTCGCGATGAAAATGTCCCGTCATTTGGAACAAGTTCTGATGCACGCTGCGACGCGCCTCGCAGCGACGGGCGCAAGGCGTCCAACCGAAGTCCTCCCGCTCTACAAGAAGTTTCTTAAGGTTGAGGAGCATCGGTTGCGTCTGAGACACCAGGCAGGCGGGGGTGGCCGTGAGATTTGTGCACGACGGTCTGAGCTGGTTGACATTTTGCTGCAATACGTTTTCGGTGCTGCGGCGGCAACTGCCGCCCGCGGGGACGGTGCGAGCAAAGTCCCACTCGCGTTGATAGCTCTTGGCGGATATGGCCGCGGTGAGCTCAATCCCTTTAGTGACATCGATGTGATGCTTTTGCATAAAGGGACGAGGGAGATTTCGCCGGAATTGGAGGAGACGGTGGAACAAGTCCTGTATCTGCTTTGGGACAGCGGTTTCAAGGTTGGGCACTCCACGCGTTCGATTAAGGAAGCGATCGCCGAGGCCAATCGGGATATGCGCACAAAGACCGCCATGTTGGAGTCGCGGTACCTCGCGGGGGATGCAGACCTGGAACGGGAGTTTCGACGTCAGTTTCGTTCCAAGTGCATCAAAGGTTACGAACGAGAGTATGTGGAAATGCGCATGCGGGATCAGGCTGTGCGACATAAAAAATTCGGCGACAGCGTCTATCTGCAGGAGCCGAACTTAAAAAACGGCTGCGGCGGGCTACGCGATTACCAAAATCTTCTTTGGATGACCTATTTCAAAGAGGGTTCACTGAGCACGAACCAATTGGTCGGCAAAGATTGGCTAAGCGAAAGCGACCAGCGCCGGATCGAAAAGGCGTATGATTTTCTGCTGCGGTTGCGCACGGCCTTGCATTATACGACTGCGCGCGCGACCGACATCCTTCACATTAATTTGCAGGAACAGATCGCAAAGCGACTCGATTATTCTTCCAGGAACGGCCAGCTCCGCAGCGAGGCGCTCATGCGGGACTATTACGAGCACACGCGAAATATCTTCCGGGTCACCGAACGCATCACCGAGCAATTTGTAAGCGGATACGTCACCAGCAAGACCCGCTC
>JBEDUS010000297.1:0-4110 GCA_040414975.1 Candidatus Udaeobacter sp. | reverse complement strand
AGAAATCCCAATTCACCGAACCGATGCCATTGATAAGGAGATAAAAAAACACCAGACCCAGGGGCGTGATCACAAGAAGCGCGGAACCGAATGCGATTCCAACCGCAAGCGCGCTCTTGATTTTGCGCCAACTGTGATTGTGTGCCCGTTCAAAGTGCATGGCTATTGCACCGCGCGTGTGGCTGATGTTTTCGCGATGGTTCGGAGAAGCAATTGGGCGAGAAGGTTTACGAGAATGGTTATGCCGAAAAGAACCAGTCCGATCGCGAACAACGCCTGAAGATATATATCGGAGGTCGCTTCGGTGAATTCATTGGCGAGCACGCTGGCGAGCGTATACCCGGGTTTGAAAAGTGACGCGGCGATCTGAGGGGTGTTGCCGATCACCATTGTTACAGCCATGGTTTCGCCAAGAGCGCGTCCCAGTCCAAGGATCACTGCACCGAACAATCCTTTTTTGGCGTAGCTCAGCACCGCGATGCGCGTAGCTTCCCAGCGAGTGGCGCCCAAACCGTAGGCGGCCTCTCGTTGCAAATCCGGGACGCTGCGCAAGATCTCTCGCGAGACTGAAGTGATGATCGGCAGAATCATGATCGCGATAATGATTCCGCCAGCCAGCATACAAGGGCCGTAGATTGGCCCACTAAAGAATGGCGTCCACCCGAAGAATCGTTTGAGCCACGGGAACGGGTAATCACGAAGCCACGGAATCATCACGAAAATGCCCCAAAGGCCCAGAATCACGCTCGGGATTGCGGCAAGCATTTCTATCAAAGACACGAGCGGCTGCCGAATCCACAGAGGAGCGAGTTCGGTTAGATACGCTGCGGTTGCGATGCCCAACGGAACCGCAATCAGCAAGGCGATGAGCGAAGAAACTAACGTTCCGTATATAAACGGCAACGCGCCGAATTGCTCGGCAACGGGATCCCAGGTGGATGTTACAAGGAAATGGAATCCAAATTTCTTCATGGCAAGCGTTGATCCCTGCCACAGTTGCCACCCGGTTAGAATGATTAGGACGACCACGGTCAGCGCCATGGCCAGCGTGAGCCACTCAAACGCCTTGTCGCCAAAGCGCGACGGACGCTTCATTGCCGCGGCCGCGGGGAGTGGCTCGCTGCGCGTAACTGCTGGAGCTGTGGCAACCGCCATTTCTTCGTCGCCCTACATTTTGATCTCGTCGATACGCTTCAGAACGCGCGCCTGCATGTTCTCAGGCAAGGGAGCGTAATCCAACTCTTTGGCCATCTTTTCGCCGTCTTTCGTAGCCCATCTTAGAAACTCCACTAATTTTTTTCCTTTCGCCGCATCCTTTTGTTGTTCGTAGACCAGAAGCCACGTGGCACCGGCGATCGGGTAAGCATCTTTCCCGGGCGCATTTGTCATCGAAAAGCGGAAATCATCCGGAATTTCGGCGGTCGCGAGCGCAGCAGTGACGGAGTCAATAGTCGGTTTCACAAATTGGCCTGCGGAATTTTTTAGCTCTGCATAGGCCATTTTATTCTGGAGGGCATAGATTAACTCTACGTATCCGATTGCGCCTGGCGTTTGCTTTACCTGTCCTGAAACGCCCTCGTTTCCTTTGCCGCCAATGCCAACTGGCCAATTGACTGACGTATTGTTCCCGACCTTTTGCTTCCACTCCGGGCTGATCTTGCTCAGGTAATCGGTGAATATAAACGTCGTTCCACTACCGTCCGATCGATGTACCACCACGATGTCCTGAGCGGGCAGTTTTACGCCAGGATTTAGTGCGGCCAGCTTTGGATCGTTCCATTTTTTTATTTGGCCGAGATAAATTCCCGCGATGGTGTCTCCGTCGAGCTTTAGACTGGGATTGCCCGGAAGGTTGGAGACCATGACCACGGCTCCTGCGACCGTGGGAATGTGCAGGAGTTTACCCGGCGCCTTGGCAAGATTTTCGTCGCTCATCGGGCCGTCCGATGCGCCGAAATCGACCGTTTGCGCCAGGATTTGTTTTTGCCCGCCGCCGGAGCCGATCGATTGGTAATTAAACCGCACGGAGGGATCGACTTTTGCGTATTCATCGAACCATTTTGAGTAAATAGGATACGGGAAAGTCGCACCTGCCCCGTTAATCATCATTTGCGCGGAGGCGGTCACGCTGATTCCGGCCAGGAGCGTCGTGGCCAGGATTTTGTGGGCAAAATTGAGATGTTTCATAGACCAATCAGCCTGCCGCAGCGCGCGCCAAAGCGTCAAAATTTTAAATGTTACTTTTGTGTGACAGGCATGGAGTGACGAACGAATTATCCACGTAGCCATGGGGTGGTTGGCAAGGTCGAAAATGAGTCCAAAAGCCAAACAACCAAAAGAGGCAGGCTCGCTTTTTGTTATTCAGGTCGCGTTATTCCTTCGTCAAAGAAATTTCGCCATTGCCCGGCAGCACTACCCGAATTGTGGTGCCTTTGCCAAGCTCACTCTCCGCTTCGACGTGCCCACCGTGTAATTGGGCAATATGTTTCACAATTGCCAACCCCAAACCGGTGCCTCCCAGTTCGGGACTGCGAGCTTTGTCTCCCCGATAAAAGCGCTCGAAGATTCGCGGCAACTCATTTTTGCTAATCCCAAACCCGTTATCGGCCACGCTGAGTACTACCTCATCACCGCGATTCGTCGCCTGCACATGAATCTGTCCGCCTTCACGCGAAAATTTCACCGCGTTTTCCACCAGATTATGCAGCACTTCATGCAGCCGGGCTTCGTCCGCGCGAAGCGTCAACGGCTCTGACGGCAAATCGACAAATATTTTCAAGTTCTTCGCGGCAGATTTTTCTCTCCAGTCGTGAGCGACGTTATTAAAAAGTTCCTCCACTCGCACAATGCCGAGCTCCAGCTTCGCATGGGATGATTCCAATCGGGCAAGGCTTAACACGTCATCGAGCAGAAGCCCGAGTCGTTTGGAATGCCGTTCCATGATCGAAAGGATCCGTGCTGATTCCTCCTGTGAAGTCGGATTATCGAGCAACACCTCGATATAACCTCGTAAGATCGACAAAGGCGTTCGCAGTTCGTGCGAAACATTTGCGACGAAGTCGCGCCGGATTTGATCCAATTGCTTCAACTCGGTGATATCGTGAAAAAGTACGACCGCACCAGTTATTTCATCATCAGGTTTCTTGATTGGAACGGCGCTGACTTCGATATGCCGCTCGCTGTGGGTCCGCGATTCCACCAGGCTAAGCTGGCCGCGTCTCGCTTCGCCTGTCTGTAGCGTTTCCGCAATCAGTTGATCTAGCGTTGCCTGACGGACGGCTTCAACCAAAGGAGCGCCTACTGCCGGATCGCGCAGCTCGAACATCTTCTGAAAGGTCGGATTCATCAGCGTAATGCGGCTGCGCGCATCAACTACGAGCACACCATCCTCCATCGCGCCGAGAATTGTTTGCGTGTCGGATTCGCGCCCGGCGATCTGGCGCTCGAGTTCCTGCTGGTGCGCAAAAATGGTCTCCAGCGCAAGACCAACGCGATGCGGGTCTGCTCCGCCGTTTATCAAAAACGTGGATGGACGTTCCCCGCGAGAAATTTGCGACACGAGCTGCATGATTTGCGGCCAGGGCGCGGCCCATTTTTGCCAGAGAAGCAGCGCTGTCACTGCGAATAGAGCGCAGAGCGCGCCAAGGATTAGCCAATACATCTGGCCTTACTTTTCCTTCAATCGATACCCGAACCCACGTACGCTTTCAATTACATTGGCGGCTTTGCCAAGTTTCTTTCGCAGGCGTCGGACGTGCGTGTCCACCGTGCGCGTGTCAATGACACTCTCATAACCCCAAACGTCGTTGAGCAGGCGGTCACGCCCCTGCACACGACCGCGTCGCTGAATCAGCGTACGCAAAAGTTTAAATTCAAGGCTGGTAAGGTTAATCCGCTTGCCACCGACAGAAACTTCATAACGCGCCGGATCGATGGTAATCGGACCGGCTGTCAGTTGTTCATCGTCCGGTTTTGTTTCGCCTCGGCGCATGATCGCTCGGATGCGTAAGACCACTTCCCGCGGGCTGAAAGGCTTCGTCACGTAGTCATCCGCGCCAAATTCCAAACCGACTATCCGGTCGATTTCTTCGGCCTTTGCCGTGAGCATCA
>JBEDUS010000296.1:0-5417 GCA_040414975.1 Candidatus Udaeobacter sp. | reverse complement strand
TGGTGGCGGAAGGATCGCGGTGGCGCGGCGATTAGCTTTGGAGGTCTAAAAAAAGATCGTGAGCGGGAGTGCACTGTCCTACGGGTTACACCACGAAACGGGAAAGTTTTTGAAGCGTGGTTCGATAACAAGTCGCATATGCTGGCGCGCATTGTTGAAGAGCAAGGCTATTTTCAAATCACCACGAACTTTGGCGATTATCGTCCGGTCAATGGTGTCATGATCGCGCACGAGGTGGTTGTCGATTCTGGAACTGGGCCGAGTGGCTTGCAGAGGCTCACCTTAAGAGCTGCCAATTTTCGTGAAGGCCTGTCTAAACAGAACTTCGCGCCGCCCGCCGGTGCGTTGTCGGATTTTGCCTTCGCGAAGGGATTGCATGAAACCACATTCCCATTTCGGCTCCTGAACAATCACATCTTTGCAGACGTCAAGATAAACGGTCGCGGACCTTTCAACTTTCTCTTCGACACGAGCGGCCACGATATTCTTTTCCCGGCAACGGCAGCCGCCATCGGTTTGAAGGTAGAAGGAGCAGCTCCTTGGGGCGGAGCCGGGGATAAGGTTGTGGATTTTGGTCATGCCAAGATCGACACACTGGAAATCGGCGATGCAAAACTCTCAAATCAGATCGTGAGTGTTTTGGTCACCGAACCTCGCGAAGTGGAAGGGTTCACAGTAGATGGACTCATCGGTTTTGAAGTTTTTCGCCGGTTCGTCACGCGGATCGATTATGGCGCGCGAACAATAACTCTGATGGATCCTGGGACATTCGATTCACGCACCGCCGGTACGCCGGTTAAGTTTGAGTTTTATGATAATCTGCCGCAGGTACACGGAGCGTTCGAAGGAATCCCGGCCCGCTTTTCTATCGATACTGGATCGAGAAATGAGGTGACGCTTCACAAGCCGTTCGTCGAACGCGAGGCATTGCTCCAAAGGCATCAAAAAAACGTGCTGGCAGTGGATGGTTGGGGCCTGGGCGGCCAAACGCGCTCGCATATGATCCGCGGCGCCTCCGTGCGGTTGGGGGATGTCAAGATTCCAGATGTGATCGCGGGCCTCTCCACGTCCACCAAAGGCTCATTCTCCGATGCGAATACCGACGGTTATGTCGGCAGCGGCCTGCTCAAACGTTTCACCGTTACCTTCGATTACGGAAATCGAACGATGTATCTAAAAGCGCTGCCGAAACCTGTTCCCGATACCGCGGCGTACGATCGCTCGGGCATGTGGATTAATGCCACATCGAATGATTTCGAGATCATCGGGATCACTCAGGGAGGGCCGGCAGAAAAGTCGAAATTGAAAGTGGGTGAACACATCGTTGCGGTAGATGGGAATCCAGTAAAGCCAGAACAGCTTTCCGATTTTCGCATGAAGCTACGCGACGATCCTCCTGGCACCATTGTGCGCTTAATGATCAAGTCGCAAGCCGGCGAGCGAGAAGTCGCGCTTAGTCTGCGCGATCAGATTTAAGCGGAAATGTTGCGCGTGCGCAATTTTGCGGCCCAATTGCCGAGTGAATGACGTTCGCTATTTTGAAGCATGCGCATCGATAAATACACCCAGAAAATGCAGGAAGCGCTGCAGGGGGCGCAGGATCTCGCGTCGCAAAGTAATCATCCGGAAATTACGAACGAACATTTTCTTTCCGCTCTTCTGGATCAGGGGGAGGGGATAACGCGGCCGCTGCTCGAGAAAATTGGGGCGAATGTAGATCAGTTGCGCGACCGGTTGCGCACAGAATTAGAGCGTCGCTCGAAAATCCATGGCGGCGCTGCTGACCTGCGTTTTTCGAACGAACTCCGCAACGTTCTGGATTCGGCGGAGAAGGAAATGTCGAAACTCAAGGACGAGTTTGCCAGCGCCGAGCATTACTTGCTGGCATTGGCGGGATCGAATGTTCCCGCCGCAAAATTGCTGAAGGAGGTTGGCGTCACGCGCGACAAGCTCATGCAGGGCCTCCAACAGGTGCGTGGCTCACAGCGTGTGACCGATCAAAATCCAGAAGGCAAATATCAGGCCCTGGAAAAGTATGGACGCGATCTGACCGAACTGGCTCGGCGCGGAAAGATTGATCCTGTGATCGGGCGCGACAACGAAATTCGGCGAGTGATGCAGGTGCTATCGCGTCGAACGAAAAATAATCCTGTGCTCATCGGCGATCCCGGCGTTGGCAAGACAGCAATCGTGGAAGGATTGGCGCGACGAATTATTAGCGGCGACGTCCCTGATTCACTCAAGCAAAAACGCGTCATCGCGATGGACATCGGCGCGATGGTTGCCGGCGCAAAATTTCGCGGCGAATTCGAAGATCGTCTGAAAGCGTTTTTGAAAGAGGTAACCGATTCGCAGGGTCAAATCGTTTTGTTCATCGACGAATTGCACACCATCGTCGGCGCCGGCGCAGCGGAAGGATCTGTCGATGCTTCGAACATGCTCAAGCCGATGCTGGCGCGCGGCGAACTGCGCACGATCGGCGCGACCACCATCGATGAATACCGTAAATACATCGAGAAAGACGCAGCGCTGGAGCGTCGTTTCCAGCCGGTGTTGGTGAATGAGCCGACCGTGGAAGATACGATCGCGATTCTCCGCGGATTAAAGGAACGCTACGAAGTGCACCACGGTGTGCGGATTACCGATAGCGCACTGGTTGCAGCGGCCGTGTTGTCGCAGCGTTACATCACCGACCGGTTTTTGCCGGACAAGGCGATCGACCTGGTCGATGAGGCTGCTTCGCGTTTGAAGATCGAGCTCGATTCAATGCCGACGGAGATCGACGTGATCGAACGCGAGATCATGCAGCATGAAATGGAGCGGCAGGCGCTCAAGAAAGAGAAAGACGCGGCTAGCAAGGAGCGTTTGAAGAAACTCGAAAGGGAACTGGCCGAGCTAAAGGAAAAATCGAATGCGCTCAAAGCAGAATGGCAAAAGGAGAAAGCAGTTCTTGAAGAACAACGAAAATGGAAAGAAGAACTCGACCGACTTCGCACCGAGCTCGAACGCGCGCAGCGTCGTGGCGAACTAGCAAAGGCGAGCGAGATCCAGTACGGGAGAATTCCGGAGTTAGAAAAAAAACTGGCCGACGCGACGGCGAAAAGTGCGAAAGCCAAGAAATCGATCCTTCGCGAAGAAGTGACTGAGGAAGACATCGCGGAAGTCGTTTCGAGTTGGACGCACATTCCCGTCTCGCGGTTGCAGGAAGGCGAGCGCGAAAAATTGGTAAAACTGGAGCAGCACCTGCATTTGCGCGTTGTCGGGCAGGACGAAGCGATCAAGGCCGTTTCCAATGCGGTGCGCCGAGCGCGCGCGGGGTTACAAGACCCGAATCGTCCACTTGGCTCGTTCATCTTTCTCGGACCGACGGGAGTGGGCAAAACCGAATTGTCTCGCGCGCTTGCCGAATTTCTGTTCGACGACGAAAACGCCATGGTCCGGATCGACATGAGCGAATACATGGAGAAACACACGGTCGCGCGATTGATCGGCGCGCCGCCGGGATACGTCGGCTACGAAGAAGGCGGCCAACTTTCCGAAACGGTGCGACGCAGGCCGTACTCAGTGGTGCTGTTCGACGAAATCGAAAAAGCGCATCCGGACGTGTTCAACGTATTGCTGCAAGTGCTCGATGACGGCCGGATCACGGACGGGCAGGGGAGAACGGTCGATTTCAAGAACACGGTCATCATCATGACGTCGAACATCGGCTCGCAATACATCGTGGAGGAAGAATCGAAGGAAGCGCGCCGGCGCCTCGTGACCGACGCGTTGCGTGCGCATTTCCGTCCTGAATTCCTGAATCGCGTCGACGAGATCATCATTTTTGATCGGCTCAGCGAAGACGACCTGAAAAAGATCGTTGAAATCCAACTCGGCCGCTTGTCGAAACGCCTCGAGCAACAGAAGATCACACTCAAGCTCTCCGATTCTGCCAAGGAACTGCTCGCGCGCGAAGGCTACGATCCAGTTTACGGCGCGCGTCCGTTGCGGCGCACCCTTCAAAAGGAAATTCTCGATCCGCTCAGTATCGACATCCTCGAAGGCAAAGTCCGCGAAGGCCAGACCGTCCAGGTCGATGCCAAAAACGGCGCCCTGGTGTTTCGCGAGAAGTGATTAGAGTAAGATCACTATGGCGCAGTTAGGTCGGGGCGTTCTTTACCTCGGGGCGAAAACGGTCTTGTCCCGCATCATTATCCACTGTGCCTTGATCGCGACGTTCGTGAATGTGCGCGGAGCTCAGGCATAGTGAGACAATTCTTCGGATGGAAAACGCTGATTTTGCGGGACGCGTCGCCGTCGTCACCGGTGCGTGGCGCGGTCTTGGACGAGCTGCCGCGGCGCGCCTGCACGAGCGCGGCGCCTCGGTCGCGGTGAACGTCCGCAACAGCGAGCGCGCCGAGGCGCTGGCGAAGGAAATCGGCTCCCGCGCCTTAGCCGTGCCGGGCGACGTCGCGGCGGACGGTGTCCCCGACGAGATCGCGCGCCGCACGCTCGAACGCTTCGGACGGATCGACATCCTCGTCAACAACGCCGCGCTTCCGCTGTCGACACGCTTTCCCGATCTCACCGCCGAGGAGTGGCGCAAAGCAATCGAGGTCAACCTCACCGCGCCGTTCTTGATGACGAAAGCCGTTCTTCCGGCAATGCGCACCCAGCACTATGGCCGCATCATTAATATCTCGTCCTCGGGCGGACGGATGGTGAGTACGCTCGGCGGTGCGCACTACACGGCATCGAAGGCCGGACTCCTCGGACTGACGCGCGCGGCCGCGAAGGAACTCGGCAAGTTCGGCATCACCGTGAACGCCATCTGCCCCGGTATGATCGATACCGAGCTGACGCGCGAGCATGCCTCGGACGAGTTGCTCGAACGTCTCGCCGCGAGCTATCCTGTGCCGCGCCTCGGCACCGCGGTCGAAGTTGCCGATTTGATTTGCTTCGCCGCCTCCGAGGCCGCCGGCTACATCACCGGCGCGTCGCTCGACATCAACGGCGGCGACTTGATGATGTGATCCATCTTGTTCGCCACAGACCGCCGCCGCTTATCTCTGTCTCGTTAGGCCACCGCTTCTTTGAACGCTGCCAAAAAAGTTTCCATCTCGGATTTTTTGCCAATCGTCAGACGCATGTGGTTCGGGAGTGCGGGAAATAGACGGCCGACGTGAACGTTGCGCTGTTTCATCGCTTGAATCAGAGGCACGACAGGGCGTTTGCAATCGAACATGATGAAGTTGGCTTGTGACGGGATTTGTTTATAGCCCATCTTCTCAAGCTCGGACGTCACGAATGTTTTCGCTTCCCGGTTCAAACGTTGACCGTTCGGGACATGATCCGGGTCGTCGAGGCTCGCGGTCGCTGCTGCGAGCACCATGCAGTTGACGCTGTCCCACATTTGGTTTGGGCGCATACGATCA
>JBEDUS010000295.1:0-10763 GCA_040414975.1 Candidatus Udaeobacter sp. | reverse complement strand
CGCATCTGGATTTCCCGGATTTCGCCAATGATCTCGACGATGTGCTGCGTCGCGCAAACGATGCTGGCGTCACACGCATCATTACGATAGGCACGTCGGTAGAAAGTAGCCGACGCGCTATCGATCTGGCGGAAAAACATCCAGCCGTCTTTGCTGCTATCGGCGTTCACCCAACGTACGTCGAAGAGGCGCAAGACGACGTAATCACGCCGCTGCGTGAGTTGGCGAAGAACCCACGAGTCGTTGCGATCGGCGAAACGGGGCTCGATTACCACCGTTTGCCGAGTCAACAAGTAGCGAAGGAGGAGCAGGTCCAGGTTATGTCGGCGCTGCGAACTGAGACCGACGAAGAAATCGAAGCACAAATTCGTGACGGCGCTTACAAATCGAAACAGGCAAGCTTATTTCAACAGCAACTCGACCTTGCGGTCGAGCTGGGGCTAAACGTGGTGATCCATCAGCGCGACGCATGGGAGGACACACTCAAAGTCATGGGGCCATACACCGGCAAACTCCGCGGCGTTTTCCATTGCTTTGGCGGGTCGCTTGATCAGGCAAATGAAGTTTTAGATCTCGACCATCTCGTTTCGTTTACTGGAATTGTCACTTTCAAAAACGGCGCAGCTGTGCGAGAAGTTGCGGCACAAATCCCGCTCTGGAAATTCATGGTGGAAACCGATTGCCCATATCTGGCGCCTGTCCCTTATCGCGGAAAACGCTCTGAACCGGCGCACACCCGCATCGTGGCGAAAACGATCGCCGCGGCGCGAGAAGTCTCGCTGGAAGAGATTGCCGAGGCGACGACCGAAACCGCAGAGACGTTTTTTCGGTTCAATCGCACATGAACATGAATATTGGTCGCCCGCGAACTGTAGAGAGAGATGCATCGGCTGCGATAATGCATGTTGCAGGCGACACGGCGGCCGCTACGGAAACAAATCGTTCGATGATCCGTCCCTGCCTCCTGCTTGTCGCTCTCTTTTTCGCATCCTGCGCTGCACCAGACACGCAGCATCAGATCGTGGTCAGCACATGTGAACAAAAACTGGTTCTGCTTGATCGCGGCAATGTCGTGGCAATTTATCCAGTCTCTACATCGAAGTTCGGATTGGGCGATTGGCGCGGCAGCAGTTTTACGCCACTGGGTAAAATGCAGATCGCCCAAAAAATCGGCGACAACGCGCCGCCTGGCGCGGTTTTCAAAGATCGACGTCGTACCGGTGAAATCGTTGTGCCGGATTCGCCGGGCCGTGATCCAATCGTAACGCGCATTCTCTGGCTGCGCGGACTGGAAGCGCAAAACGCCAACGCGTTCGCGCGAGATATTTACATTCATGGCACACCCGAGGAACGGTTCATTGGAACGCCTGCGAGTTATGGGTGTATCCGGATGCGCTCAACCGATATCATACAATTGTACGATATCGTGGGAACAGGCGCCGCGGTCACCATCGTAAACACGCCACTGGCTGCTGCCGTTCCAAGTCTGGCATCGGCCCACTCCATGGCCGACACCAATCCGGCGCCATTCGTGATGCGGTAAGCACTGTAGCCGGGTCGCTGACCCGGGAACTTCCGCGTCTAAATTTCAGGAAAGCCACGGCCCGCAACCAGCGGCTACAAGCCTATGGCAGCTTGCCGAGATGTTTTCTCGGCGTCTCGCTCGAGAGCAATGCCATGTCCGCGTCCACCATGATGCGGACCAGTTCGTGAAATCGAACTTTCGGTTCCCAATCCAGAGTCTTTCTCGCCTTTGAAGCGTCGCCGACCAAGATATCAACCTCCGCAGGACGCTCATAGCGCGCATCGTGCTTGACGTACTGCTTCCAGTCCAGATTGGCATGGGCAAAAGCTGCTTCGACAAACTCACGCACAGTGTGCGCTTCGCCGGTAGCGAGCACGAAATCGTCGCCTTCACCGAGTTGCAAAATGCGCCACATGCCTTCGACGTATTCAGGTGCAAAGCCCCAATCTCGCCTCGCATCCAGATTGCCCAGGAACAATTCTTTTTGCAGCCCGTGTTTGATCGCCGCGACGGCACGCGTGATTTTGCGAGTGACGAAAGTTTCGCCGCGCCGCGGGCTTTCATGATTGAACATAATGCCGTTGCTGGCGCAAAGGCCGTAGCTCTCCCGATAGTTAACGGTCGCCCAATAAGAAAAAACCTTTGCAACGCCATAGGGGCTGCGTGGCCAAAACGGTGTCTTTTCAGTTTGCGGCACGTGTTGAGCCTTGCCAAAAATTTCGCTGCTCGATGCCTGAAGAAAACGGGAACGCAATCCTACTTCACGAATTGCTTCCAGAATACGAATGGTACCCACGCCGGTTACGTCCGCCGTGTACTCAGGAATGTCGAAGCTCACTCGCACGTGGCTTTGCGCTGCGAGATGATAAATTTCATCTGGTTTCAACTCGTACAGAAGCTTCACGAGATTCACAGAATCACTCAAGTCTCCGTAGTGTAGAAACAGTCGCACGCCGTTGATATGAGGATCGGCGTAAAGATGATCGATGCGGGAAGTATTGAAGGTGCTGGCGCGGCGAATAATGCCGTGGACTTCGTAGCCCTTTTCCAGCAGCAGTTCGGCTAGATAACTTCCGTCCTGGCCGGTGATACCCGTGATGAGGGCTCTCTTCATGAACAGCGTTTCCGTTTAAAGCAAAGGTCGTGCGTGAGCAACCTGTTTAGAGTAGTCGCGAAATGTTTCTCAGAGAAAAGCGAGTTGGAAGATAAAGCGAGGAAGGAAGAAGACAGCCACGATCACCAACGGAATACGAAACAGCGACAGCAAATCTTTTGGAACGTTCACGACTCTGGCGGTGAAACCATGATCCGCGCCAAAACCGCGCGTTGCGCGCCGATCAGAGAAGAGATGCCTTTGCGCGCGAGGCCTAACATGTCATCCAATTGCGATCCCGAAAACGTTGCTTCTTCACCGGAGCCCTGCACTTCTACAAATTCCCCGTCTTCGGTAGCCACAAGATTGAAATCTACGGCGACGAGTTTGTCTTCTTCATAGTTAAGATCCAGGATGGCTTGACCATCCAAAATGCCGGCGCTCACTGCGGCAACCAATTTTTGCATGGGAGGGGTATCGAGCTTTTTATCCCTCACAAGCTTCCGGCAGGCAATAGCGAGTGCCAGGCTCGCTCCTGTGATTGCAGTTGTGCGTGTTCCCCCATCCGCTTGCAAAACATCGCAATCCACCCAGATCGTGCGCGGCCCGAGCTTTTCGAGATCGACGACGGCTCGCAACGACCGGCCGATTAATCGCTGAATCTCTACACTGCGCCCGTCGAGGCGACCTTTTGCAACGTCCCGAGGCTTTCGCGTTTGGGTTGAATACGGGAGCATGGAATACTCGGCTGTAAGCCAGCCGCCAGTCACTCCCTGCTCTTTAATCCAGCGCGGCACAGCTTCTTCAATTGTGACGGCGCAGATCACGCGCGTGTTCCCGATCGAGACAAGCACGGACCCGCTTGCATGCGGCGCAACATTCAATTCGAAATTCATCGGGCGAACTTCATCGGGTCCGCGGCCGTCATTTCGTTGCATGGCTTGAAACTTAGATGTAGCTGGAGTTTACGCGACGAAAGATTTTGCAACGTGGGATGGGATTCTGGTGCGAAGCATCCATTTCCCAAGGCCGACGATCGGTGCTCAGGCCTGAATGTAATCGGCTTGACGCACTGCGCTGGCCATCGTTGTTTAAGCGTTTTGAGTGAAAAATACCGCTGACATCCAGACAGCGATTTGCATTGCCGGAGCGCACCGTTCAGGGACATCGATGCTCACAAGGCTATTGCACGCCTGCGGCCTCTACCTCGGCCCAAAAGCTGAATTGATGCCTGCACAGGCTGATAACCCTGACGGTTTCTGGGAACATCTGGGTTTCGTAGCACTTAATGACGAGCTCTTAAGCGAACTGGGAGGCGCTTGGGATCTGCCGCCGGCGACTGACGAAAGCTTCGCACACAAAAGACTGGACCCTCTGCGCATGAAAGCGCGCCTGTTGATCGAAAGATTCAGTTCGGTAGGTCTTTGGGGCTGGAAGGACCCGCGCAATAGTTTGACGCTGCCATTCTGGCAGGATCTGCTGCCAGGCATGAAAACGCTCATCATGGTGCGCAATCCATTAGAGGTCGCTCACTCAATGAAACAGCGAAACGGAACTTCCTACTCATTTGGGTTACGGCTTTGGGAAATCTACAATCGGCGCTTGATCGAGGCGCCGGGCCAAGCAGACCGGTTAATTACTCATTACGACCTGTTTTTCGAAAACCCTGAAAAGGAGTTGCGGCGCATCGCCAATTTCATTGGATTGCCTGATGCGAAAATACCCGCCGCCGCAAAACTAGTAGCAACGCGAAGGCGTCATACCCACTTTACCCTTGACCAGTTGATAGATGCTCGGGTCTCAGAGGAAGTGATCGAGCTGTATCGCGCTTCGATCGCCGGGGCTGTGGTCAGAACGAAGGCTCCAGCAGCAAGACCCGGCCAGGCGAAGGCGGACGACGCCGAGTTGCTCCCCGGATCAGTCAGCCGCGTCAACGCGTTTGTTCCGGAGAGGATTGCACAGATTGAGCATCTCTATGGCGAACTTCTCGCGCAGGCGGAAGCGCGGCACAAGGCGCAAGTCGAGGAACTCACGGCGCATCTTGCCAAAACCGAAGCGCGGCATAAGGCCCAAGTCGAGGAACTCACGGCGCATCTCGCCAAAACCGAAGCGCAGCTTAAAGCTCAAGTCGAGGAACTGATCGAGCATCTTGCGCAAACAGAAGCCCGGCACAAGACCGAGGCCGAACAACTGCACGATCGAATAACGCAATTGAACCGTCTGCTTCAACATAGGAGCATCAACCTCGCAGAGGATGAGAGGTATATCGGCGAGCTGACGGATCGGTTACGTAAACAGCTATGGAATACACGAAGGCTCTCGCGATTGCTTGAAGATGCGGAAAAAGCCTCTGCCCGTCTGAGCGCGTCACGTCGATGGAAACTAGCCAACCCCGGAGCAGCCCTAAAAGCGAAGCTCTCTCACGGGAAGATTTCCGGTGGATACGGGCATCTTGAAAAAATCGTGACCGCCTATGCCCAGTGGCGCACTGCGCACCCCGAAATCGCGGAGATCGATGAGGAAATCAAAGAGGCTCAAGTCCCCAAGATCCCGAGGACCCCGCTGGCGGACACGGATGAGCAAGTAACTAGCTCCCATAATAGTAACAAAGCTGGTAGGACAGAAAGCAGATCACGAAATAAGACGTCTAAAATTTCGGGGGCGTCTACTCCCGCAGTGCCTTTGACATCGCTTCACTTTCCAGCGCACCAGGAAGTGGAGGTATCAATTGTTATTCCGGTGTTCAATCAACTGCCGTTTACCCATGCATGTCTTGCTTCGGTGCAAGCTGTGCAGGAACAACCGCACTTCGAAGTGATCATCGTGGATGACTGCTCCACGGACGGCACGGCTAACCTTGTCCTTCAGATCCCCGGTATTATTTATGTGCGAAACGAGACGAATTTGGGCTTTATCGTTTCCTGCAACCGTGGCGCCGAGAAGGCGCGGGGCAAATACCTGGTTTTTCTGAATAACGACACTGTTGTAAGGCCGGGCTGGCTAAGTGCTTTACTGGATACCTTCGCAGAGGAGCCGCAGGCCGGCATAGTTGGCTCAAAACTGTTATATCCAGATGGCCGATTACAGGAGGCGGGTGGGATTATCTGGCGGGACGCCTCCGGGTGGAACTACGGAAAGTCCGATGATCCTGAAAAGCCTGAATACAACTATCTCCGGCAAGTGGATTACTGTTCGGCGGCGTCACTGATGACTCCCAAATCGTTGTTTTGCAGCTTAGGGGGCTTCGATTCGCGTTATGCGCCTGCATACTACGAGGATACCGACTTGGCATTCAAGGTCCGGCAAGCCGGCTATAAGGTGTTATACCAGCCTCTGAGTGAAGTGATCCATTACGAGGGAGCAACAGGTGGAACCGACCTTTCCACTGGCACAAAAAAGCACCAGGAGATTAACCGTGCGACGTTTGCAGAGGCATGGGCGGCCGAACTGAAGCGAAGGCCGCGTAATGGCGATGTGGCTTTCCTACGGAAGCCACCCTCGGGCCGGAAGAATATTCTTGTGATCGACCATCATCTGCCAATGCCGGACCGCGATTCCGGATCGCTTCGAATGTTCCAAATCCTGAAGCTCCTTCACCAGGTTGGTCATCCCATCACGTTTGTTCCAGATAACCTGGCAGACACTCCTCCTTACACGGCCGAACTGCGAAAACGTGGCATCAAGATAGTCCATCATCCTTACATCAAGAAAGTGCGCGACTACCTCATTGCACACGGCTCTGAATTTGATGTCGTCGTGCTAAGCCGATGCCAGTTCGCACGGAAGCACATAGCCGACGTGCGCTCGTACGCGCCGCAGAGCCGGATTATTTTTGATACCGTCGATCTCCACTTCCTTCGAGAAGAGGGCGAAGCACACCTGACCGGTGATACTGAGATGCGGCGGAAGGCACAGGAAACAAAGGAGCACGAGTACGACCTGATAGATCAATCTGACGAGACTTGGGTAGTGAGCAGCGCCGAACAGCGGTTGCTCCAGAAAGAATGGCCAGATAAGTCTATCCAATTGGTCTCGAACATTGTCGATGTGCCCGGCTCTAGAACACCATTCGCACTTCGACGGGACTTGCTATTCATTGGTGGTTTCCAACACCCGCCTAACATTGACGCTGTTCTCTTTTTTCTAAATGAGATTTATCCGCTGGTAAGCAAGCGCCTGGGCGATGCGAAGTTCTACATCCTCGGCGACAAGGCACCACCGGAGATAGTTGCCTTGGCAACCGAGAGAATTGTTATCGCGGGACTGCAGCGAGACGTTCGGCCCTTTTTTGAAAGCGTCAGGTTATCTATCGCCCCGTTGCGATTTGGGGCAGGCGTGAAAGGCAAGATCAATCAAAGCATGGCTTTTGGCGTACCGGTAGTCGGCACCTCCGTGGCTGTGGAGGGAACGGAATTGAATGATCGCGAAGAGATTCTGGTGGCAGACGAGCCGGAAGAGTTTGCGCGAGCACTAATTGAGCTCTACGAATCGGAAGAACTTTGGACGCGGCTGTCGGAGAAGGGCCTGGCGAAAACACGCGCCTTATATTCACCTGACACAGCGCGCAAAAATCTGGAAATCTTATTTACCGACGATCATCTCAAAGGCTTGAAGCAGGTGCCAGCAATTGCACGGCCCGAGATTGCCGTCGCCGCAAAAAATTGATCTTGGTTCTGAGCGGTGAGTAATACCGAGCCAACCCGGCAGATCACCGGAAAAATCACCGCGAACCCGAATCCCATTCCTTTGGCGCAGGGCAGTGTTGCGATTTCCTGGGAAACAAACGATCCAG
Organism: Candidatus Udaeobacter sp.; assembly: GCA_040414975.1. Classification (GTDB taxonomy): domain Bacteria; phylum Verrucomicrobiota; class Verrucomicrobiia; order Chthoniobacterales; family UBA10450; genus Udaeobacter. Next base: position 3,353 of record JBEDUS010000295.1, on the reverse strand, counting down.
CTGGAGCAGAGCTTCGTGTTTGCGTCTCTTCGAGCGAGGAAAAGCTAGTGAGTCGAGGACATTCCGGCACCGTGGAAATTCCCTGGATTAAGCAATCCTCCGAATACGATTTCCGGGTTTACGGGGCCAGCAAACCTGGCGTACCTCTCGATACAGTGAAGGTGCGACGCGAATCGTCCGGAAATATTCTCAGCGAACTGACGACAGAGGTAATGCGCGGAAATATCGATCCCGTCGAACTTTCGCAATTTATCGCAAAGGTCATGCCTCGCTGCGTACACAATCCAAAATTTCGCGAAATCTTTCTCTATTGGGAGGGCCACGGTTTCCACGTAACGCCAGTGCATTTCTATCAGCCCATTCCTGACACCCGGTCCTTGCCTGACACGCTATGGAATCAGCCGAGCGAGTTGGCTGGCATCGATATGAATGACGCTGTGCAGCTTGACCTACTGCGTAATCAGTTTCCAAGATTTCGGCCCGAATACGAGCAGTTTCCTGCTGAACCAACGGGCGAACCGGGCCGGTTTCATTCTAACAACGGGCTATTCGATGGCACTGACGCGCTGGTCGCTTACTGCATGATCCGCTATTTTCAACCACGGTTGATCATTGAAGTTGGCAGTGGGTTTTCCTCTCTCATCGCCGCTGAGGCTATTGCAAAGAATGAAAACTCATCGCTGATCTGTGTCGAACCCTTTCCACAGGATTTTCTCCGGAAGGGATTTGCCGGATTACATTCCTTGATAGAGAAGAAGGTGGAAGACATCGATCTCGAATTCTTTTCGCAGCTCCACGCTGGAGACTTCTTGTTTATTGATAGTTCTCATACGGTAAAGATCGGTGGGGACGTCAACTATTTGTTCCTAGAAGTTTTGCCGCGGCTTAAACCCGGGGTCATTGTGCACGTTCATGATATTTTTTTCCCCTTCGATTATCGTCGCGACTGGGTAATAGATGAACACCGCTTTTGGACCGAGCAGTATCTGGTGCAGGCGTTCCTGATGTTCAATTCTGAGTTCGAGGTGTTGATGGCCAACCACTATCTGGCGCATTATTATCTTGAAGAGTTTAAACGGACGTTCCCGCGCTCACCATGGTGGAGTGGAGGCAGTTTTTGGATGCGCCGCAAGCAATCCGTTCGGACGTCGAATGAAAAACGCTGAACAGCTTGTGACAGACCCCGAATCGGCTTTCGCCAGCTTGCACGTGCAGCTGCGCGAGTCTGAGCAAGCGCTGCGGGTACGAATGTCGGAGTTGGAAGCGGCCGAGCGCCATATTGCCCAGCTGGAAGGAAAATTACTGAAGCTAAGGCAGTATCGCGATGAGTTGAAATTGTTAAAGGAGCAAAAGCAGGCGCTACAAAGATCGCCGGAACGCAAAATAGGTCAGATATTCCTCGCGCCATATCGCATTCCTGAGCGCCTGATCAGGGTAATCCGGAAAAAGCTATTTCCGCCGAGACTGGGCAGCGATACCTCTATGTCGAACGAGTATCACAAATGGCTGCAGCGCCACCGGGCAACCGCATCCGACTTGGACCGAATGCGGCAGGAGGCGCGCGGATTCGCATTCCAACCGCTCATTAGTATTATCACACCCGTCTTTAACACGCCGGTGCGATGGCTTAGGGAATGCGTCGGGTCGGTGGTTACTCAGGCTTACGAAAAGTGGGAGCTGATTCTGATCGATGATGGTTCCACTGAAGCCGCAACGCTTCAATCCCTGACCGAGTTGGCGGCCTCTGACCCTCGGATCATCCTGGGAAAGGATGAAAACAGACGCGGCATTTCTGCAGCCTCGAATCGCGGCCTCGCGCTCGCACAGGGTGACTGGGTGGCCTTCCTCGATCATGATGATCTGCTAGAACCGGATGCACTTTTTCAGAACGTGAAATGGCTTCAAGACCATCCCAACGCGGATCTGATTTACTCCGACGAAGACAAACTGACCGAGCAAGGGTTCGATTCTCCAATTTTTAAACCGGACTGGTCACCGGATTATTTTCTATCCTGCAATTACGTCTGCCATTTCACGCTGATTCGCCGCGAGCTTGTAACACAAGTGGGCGGATTCCGCTCTAAGTTTGATGGCGCCCAGGATTACGACCTTTTCCTCCGAGTTACGGAACAAACGAACCGGATCGATCACATCCCTCGAGTGCTTTATCATTGGCGGCGCACCCTGACTTCCACAGCTGATAATATTCAGTGCAAGCCTAAGATGCTCGAGGCTGGCCGGCTCGCGCTCGAAGCGCATCTGGAACGGCGGCAACAGCCCGGACATGTCACCGTTGACTGGCGAACATACCTTTATTGGGTCAAACGCGAACTGACGGAAGCAAAGAAGGTCTCAATTATCATTCCCGTGCGCGATCGGGTTGATTTGCTGGCCCGCTGCCTCGATAGCCTAACGAGCAAGACCAGTTACGCGCCTTATGAGGTAGTCGTGGTCGATAACGACAGCCAGTCTGCGGAGGCGCGTGAGTATTTTTCGCACGTCAACCACCGGCTCTTGCACTACAGCGGCCCATTCCATTTTTCTGCTATCAACAATTTCGCCGTAAAGCAAACCGACAGCCCATGGCTCCTCTTTTTAGATTACCACACCGAAGTGATCGACGACGGTTGGCTAACCACGATGGCGGAGCATGCGCAGCGGCGCGAAGTCGGCGCGGTCGGACCGCGTCTTCTCTATCCGAACGATACAGTGCAGCACGCTGGAATCGTGCTAGGAGTCGGTGGTATTGCGGAGTACGCGTTTCGCGGTTTGCCAGCTGAGGCTCCAGGCGTCTGCCGCCAACTGCAGGCCACGCGCAACTATAGCGCTGTCACGGGTGCGTGTCTGCTAACAAGGCGAGACGTGTTTGAGGAGGTGGGAGGATTCGATGAACGGCTTCCTGTTAGCTTTGGCGACGTCGATCTCTGCCTAAAGATGCGGCGCGCCGGTTACCTCATCGTTTACACCCCGTTCGCAAAGCTGTGTTTCCACAAATCCGCGGTTGATCGCCAGACAGTCGAACCACATGAAGCGAAGCTAATGCCCGAGTGCTGGCCCGAGGTGCTCCGACGCGATCCGTATTACAATCCAAATCTTTCTCGGGATCGCGCCGATTTTTCGTTAGGCACCTGAACGGCTGATAATGTCGGTGGCGTGGAAAACGTCGGTGTTGCCTCAGAAGGAGCTAGGGCAATGCGCTCTCTTTAGCTGGTTTCAACCAACAAGACTATTGCAGATCGTACACTTCCACTAGCGCAACGCCAGTGGTGTTGTTCACACCACGCACAATCGCAGTGTAGCTACCCGGTTGTAGCGTGGCGATGATCGCAGATTCGCTTGGCTGAGTCGGAGCA
>JBEDUS010000294.1:0-3401 GCA_040414975.1 Candidatus Udaeobacter sp. | reverse complement strand
ATGGGTCGGAGATATCCTCAGACAAGATTTCGGCCCCTATGCGACGCTGCGCCGATATGCTCGCACGCATGCGCCCTGGCTGGTGGCCTGGCTAAAGACGCGCCGTCGAGCGGCGGTTCTCGTTGAGCGACATAATTTATTCCGCAAATTGCGGAAGGACGGTGCGACGCTTGAGTACCTGACAAAGTTCAAACGCGAACTGGCAGAAATCGAAGAGGTATTAACCGGATACGAATTCAAACAATTTCTCGAGCGGCACACGCTTAAACTTCAAACGCCGCGTTACCCAATAACGATGTGAATTTGAACGTGCATGAGCGAGCCACAAGCGATCTGGGTCATAGGCGGTGAACAGCGCGGCGTTCCCCACTTCGCGCGAGAGTGGAAGCTTTACCAAAAAGCGTTGGTTCTCAAGGTCCAAACCGGACGCGTTGAACGCGTTTTCGAGTATGAAAGCCCCCCTAGGCACCGCCCGGACGATTCGCCATCAATTGTGTTCAAGGCTGCGACGATTAAAGAGAACCGGGCATATCTTTGTACCCAAACTGAAATTTTGATCTGTGATTTTCCGTCGTTCGATGTACTGAAGGTCATTTCGCTGCCATGCTTCAACGATCTTCATCATGTGGCTGTCGCGTCCGACGGTCGCCTGTTTGTCGCTGTGACGGGACTTGATGCGGTAGCCGAGCTGGCGCCAGACGGAACATTGTTACGTCTGGTGAGTATAATCGACGGCTCAGTTTGGGATCGCTTCTCGCGAACGGTCGACTACAGAAAAGTGGCTACGACGAAACCGCACCGGGCGCATCCCAATTTCGTGTTTTTTCTTGATGGGCAACCCTGGGTCACGCGCTTTGAGCAGCGCGATGCGATACCCGTTGACGGGAATCTCAACGGCAGAGATATTTTCCATCTTGGAAAGGAGCCAGTCCACGACGGCTATGTTGCCGGGGATTATATCTACTTCACGACGGTAGATGGATACGTCATCCGCTTCGGATTGGCTTCGGGAGAAAAACGAGTTCTCGCACTTCAATCCATGCGCGGCTCGTCCCGCGATCGGCCTCTGGGCTGGTGCCGAGGCATCTTGCCGCTGGATGAGAGAAAAATATGGGTTGGGTTTTCGCGCGTTCGATTCACCGCGTTGCGGCACAACCTCGATTGGATTCGCCGCGGTTTTCGTCAGATTGACCGGCTGCCGCCGGCACCCACTCGCATTTGCTGTTACGACGTTACCGAGAACATGCTGCTAGAGGAGATCGACGTCGAGCACCAAGCGATGAATACAATCTTCAGCATCCACGCCGCGTGATGACGCGTGGCTTCATACTCACTGCCTAGTATGACTACGATCGTTATCACGGGTGCGCGAGGCTATATCGGCAGCGCGCTCGTCAAAAAGCTCGCACGTGATGGATATGGGCTGCGGCTCGTGTCGCGGTTTCCGTCAGCCCGGAGCTACACGGGCATTAATGCGAAAGTCGAATATGTGCAGGCCGATCTTCGAGAAGTTGAAAATTGGCACCCATTGCTAAACGGTGCGGAAGCAGTCGTGCATCTATCTGCCCGTACTGACCTGTGTGCGGCTGACGACGATCCCGCAGAGGATCATGTTCTTAATGTCGAACCAGTCCGTGCCTTAGTCCAGGCCGCAGAGCATTTCAGATTCCCTACGTCGGTGATCTTCGCCAGCAGCGTCATGGTTCTCGGCAATACACACGAAAATCCTTTCAACGAAAAGACACCTGATTACCCCTCCTGCGTTTATGGTCGTCATAAGCTCGAATGCGAACTGATGCTCAGGGAGGCGACCACGCGCGGGCTGCTTAAAGCATGCAGCCTACGCCTTTCGACTGTTTACGGATACGGCGTCCACACGACAAATCCAAATAGTGGCGTGATCAATATGATGATACGGCGCGCCATCGACGGACAGTCGCTCACACTTTATGGCGACGGCTCGTATACCCGTGATTTCATCCATGTTGATGACGTCTGCGATGCCTTTCGTTTAGCGATTGCTTTGCCGCACATTTGCGAAGGCCAACATTATGTTATCGCAAGCGGCCGCGGCTATACGATCGCGGAAGCATTCAGGTACGTTGCGGAAGAGGCGTACCGCGCAACCAATCGCGAAGTTGAGATCCGTCACGTTCCAGAGCCGCCGGATCTACACCCCATCCAGAGATGTAATTTTGTCGGCGATTCGCGCCTGTTCCAAGAAATAACGGGTTGGCGACCGCAGGTGAATCTGGAATCCGGAATTCGTGACTGCTTCCAGCGTCTTTTCACCGATCACCACCGCCTCGGTGCGGTTGATCCTCAGCGCAGTTTTTGACGACATTGCACGTTAACCAGATCGGATTTGAGGGGCTGCTGCTGATTGAAGCGCCGTGCTTTCGCGACGAACGCGGTTTTTTTGTCGAAAGCTTTCATGCCCAACGTTATCGCGAGAGCGGGATCCCAGACTCGTTCGTGCAAGATAATCATTCACGCTCGCGCCAAGGGGTATTGCGCGGATTGCATTTCCAGGTCAAGCGTCCGCAGGCGCAAATCGTGACCGTTATTCGCGGACATGTTTTCGACGTCGCGGTCGATCTCCGGCCTAATTCTGCGAGCTTCGGGCGGTGGTGTGGTGTGGACTTGAGCGATGAAGGACCGCGGCAACTCTATATGGCGCCTGGGTTCGCTCACGGGTTTTGCGTCCTAAGCGAATTCGCCGATCTGCATTACAAAGTCAGCCGGCTTTACGATCACTCCGACGAAAACGGGATACATTGGAACGATCCAGACATCGGCATTCGCTGGCCGATTGAAGCACCCATCGTTTCGAAGCGCGACAGTGCTTATCCGCGCCTGCGGGACCTCGCTCGAGGGCATCTGCCGCAGGTCATTCCCAGCTGAACGCCCGTTTGTCACAGCAAGTAGAACTTTCAAGTTGGATGCGACGGAAATCGATCGCATCATCTTCTGCGTAAGTAGCCGTTCGGATTGCCTGTGACGTTGCTGCCGAAATGATCGCAATAATCAGCATCTATCTCGTAATCTCGTCTTCGGCCTAACATGAACTCGACAATGGCGCGGGCAGGTCCGCCGTCAAAGCGCGCGTCATCGCCCATTTCCGTCACACCAGCATCCTCGATGACGATGTATTCCCCGCGTTGCAACAAAGAGTCAAAAAAGCGCAGGATTGCAAGTGTGGCTTGGTATTGATGGCTGGAATCCTCGATGACTAGCCAGGGATGTGGGAGCGTCTGTAAAAGGGTCGGCGTGAGCGTGACGCCAATATCGTTGGCGTCGCCCCGTAGAAACGCAACATTGGAAGGCGCGTATGGGGGTGCCGGTGGCCGCAAATCGATTGAAATGACGCGACCCTTTATTCCAAACAGGTTGAGAATATC
>JBEDUS010000293.1:0-2849 GCA_040414975.1 Candidatus Udaeobacter sp. | reverse complement strand
GCCGAACATCCCCGGTGCAGCGTTATCAGGATGTCCTTCCAATTCGGCGCATAATTGGAACAATGTGAGTCGGTCGAGCGGATCGCCACTGAACCGGTTGAGCGCGAGCAAAATGCCGAGGCGAATAGTTGCGCTGCCGCCCAGCCCGCGCGCCCGCGGAATTTTTTCTACGATTGAAAAGGAAAACGGAAACACGCGCCGACGAGCCTGTTTGAAAAACCGCGCGGCTGCGTCGGAGACAATGTCCGGATGGGGTTGTTCCGGCAATCGACCGCTGGTAACTGTTACGCTATTGTAAATGCGCAGTGCGACACCAAGGCAGTCGAAGCCAGGACCGAGATTGGAGGTGCTCGCCGGAACGCGAACGATAACTTGCTGCATTCGGAGACGGAGTGTAGCGACCCTCAGCTTTAGCGGCAACCGATCCGTTAGGTCATGCCGAATCGAAGTATGCCCTTAGATACGGCCAACGAAAATGAGTCCTGGCTGGATTGATGCAAGTTTGTTTCGCGACTTCCAGGCCGAGGGAACGGACGTGCACCGTCTCTGCACCACGGAAGGTGGCTGGGTGGAACGATTCGGAGGCGATATCCTTATCTCGTTTAAGAGAGTACTGGTCCGCGAGCGACTGATCCAGGAATTGAAAGCGTGGGCAAACGACATTCCTTTTCAATATGGACGCATTTTCGCTCGATTCGTCCCCAGAAAAAGTGAACAACGCGACCCGCCTCGTCTCATATGCGGCAACCCAATTGAAAATCTACAGACGATCGCTATCGAGCGACGCTTGAAATTTGGAATCGATTTCGGCGCAGGCTTTTCTCCGGGCTTATTTCCCGATCAAAGAGAAAACCGCAGCTTTGTTCGTCACATCGCGCCCAAGCGGCTGTTGAACTGCTTTGCTTACACCTGCTCCTTTTCCGTTAGCGCGGCCTACGTTGGGGCCACCACTCTTAACATCGACCTTTCCAAGAAATCCCTTGCACGAGGCCGCGAGAATTTTGCATTGAACAACCTGTCCACAATGGGCCATCGCTTCATCGCCGATGATGTGATGGCGGTATTGCCGCGGCTGGCGCGCAAAGGCGAGAAATTCGATGTAATCATTCTTGACCCTCCAACTTTTTCGCGTTCGCCCGGAGGAAGAAGCTTTCATGTTGAGAACGACTTCGAAACGTTACTCATTCAGTCCCTCGAACTGACAAAACGAAACAGCCATGTTTTGGTCTCGACGAATTGCTCGACATTGCGCGAGCATTCGCTTGAAGTCATGGCCCGCTACGGACTCAAGGCAGCACGCCGCGCCGGCACCTTTCATCGATCGCATCCGCTGCCTGATTTCCCACAGAGCGCAGGCGCAAGCTCGATTTGGCTGAGCTTGCGTTGACAGGCCGATGCGCGCAGGGCACCATCAGAATTCGAATCATTAAACGAAATGGATCGCTCACCTGCTGAAGTCGGCGCCGAATATCCGGAGCGCGGAGTGCATTGGGTAAAAGAACAGATCGAGGCGGCTCTCAGCGAAACAGAGGACTACGTTCGCGAAAAACCGGCGCAGTCGCTTTTCTGTGCGTTTGTGGCCGGTTACATCTTGAATCGCTTGCCGTTGGGCCGAATTGTGGCCGGGCTCGTTCGATTGCTCGTCGCGGCATTGAGGCCTGCAATCTTGATTTACGGCGCTGCAAAGCTGTACCAAGCGGCCCAGGAAGAAAAATGAGTGTAAAGGCGCTTGTGCCAAGCGCCTTCGGTTTTGGTTGGGCGTTTCGCTACATTACTCCTCCAGCGTGAACCCAATCTTGAGTGTGATCTGCCAATGACCCACCTTGCCGTCCTCGAGGTCTCCGCGCGTTTCCATCACCTCAAACCAGTGCATGTTGCGAACTGTTTTGTTAGCCCGTGCCAGCGCATTCTTTACCGCCTGTTCAAATCCGTTCGGCGAAGAACCAACCAAACCACCTCAATCGTTTTGTAAACGTGATCAGAGCACCCATTATTTGCCCAGGGCATCCTCGATACAACAAAAAGGCCAGGCCTGAACACACTGTGCCCACGTTGTAGCCACGGCGCTGCGTCGCCGTGCGGTAGCAACCCGTCAGGGCGCCTCGACGCAGACCGCCCACAACAATACGTGGGCGGTCAGAGGCCGAGGCTGACAATTTGCTTTACAGAGCCACCATAATTTCGGCAGCCTCGCCTTGTGGGAAAGCTGCTGACCATCTCGGTGTTACTCCTGGTTGCTCTTTCTTGTCTCCGCGCTCAGGATCAAGAGCGGAAGCTCGTCGATCGTCTGCTCAGATCGGACATGACTCTGCAAAATAGCGAGCAAAAGAAGAAATTCACTGCTGATGGCACATCGATAAACAAAAAAGCGACCGTCGGCACATTTTACGTCGAGAAAAAATCGAATTCGAAAACGTTCTCGGGCACACGTGAATTATCAACGCAGCAATTCCATTCCCAGCGTTTCCACGGCAATCGCAGCGCGTTCGACAATTCATCGCAGCAAGCTGTAAGAAACTCTCGACTTGCTTATCCAACGCAGCTGGCCAGTGGTCCTCGCAATGCTCCGCAATCCGACAAAAAAGTCGCCAGCCGCGCATACGCGGAGAACCGACCTTTTCTGGATCAGGGTAAAAGCCAAAAGTCGCTCAACCGGCAAAACGCACCTCTCACCATAGACCAGGTGCGCGAGTTGTTGAACAAAAACAAGTAGCGCGCAGGCTGGGCGCGTTATTGTTGGTCATGCAACCGGATGAAGCCCTGGCATTGCTAAGCCAAGGGGCAGCACAGATCATTGACGCGAGGGAGTTGCGTGAAAAACTCGCGCTTGGCCGACCGCTGCGGGTGAA
>JBEDUS010000292.1:0-2123 GCA_040414975.1 Candidatus Udaeobacter sp. | reverse complement strand
AAACTGACGCCTTCTATAAGAAGGTCGTAGATGCGCCAACCGGTCGGAAGTTTCACTAACCGATAGCCAACCGCGACGGGCTCGTTGCCGGTGGAGGTGGTAACGCGGGTAGGAACTTCGAAACGGTCGGACCCAAGAGCGGCAGGCGAACCAAAGACAATTTTCGGCCGCTGCGTGCCGACAACGCGGGCAGAGTAGGTTCTGATCAGCAGCTCACTGAAAAGGTCGGTGACGCGCTTTTGATCAGCTGGTGAAAATTGGCGCCAGCCAGGTCCCATGGCCTGACGGGTGACGAGGTCGAAAGCAACGCTTTTTTCTAGTGCTGGTCGCACGCGCCTGGGCAGCGTCTGTTTTTCACCGCCGGAATAAGCGATCGAGAGAACTTCGTCGACGGAACGGTGGAGCATGGTCATGGCATCGTCAGCCGGCGCTGCGTAGAGGAGAGGCACAGTACCAAAGACGAGCAGCGCAAGAATGGATCTCAAGCTGAATCGGAATAGGACCTGACTCCGGGACTTCATTTGGGCTCCGCGGGAGAGGGTGCAGGAGTTGGCGAAACACTACCGAAGGCGAAACGCCTGATGAGCGATTCTAGATCCATGGCAGATTCGGTGTCGGTGATCAGACCGCCGGGTGGCAAATTTTTGCTGTCGGCGCCTGGGGACAGGGTGACGAACGTTTCGCCAATCAACCCGCTGGTTTTGACCGATGCGATCGTATCGGAGGGCAAATGTAAACCTTCCTTGACGCTGATATGTACAATGGCGGCGTACTGGGGATCAAGGTCGATCTTTTCCACGCGTCCGACCGGCACGCCCGCTACAAAAACCTGGCTTCCAGCCTTGAGTCCGCCGACATTGGTGAATCTGGCGTTCAGCTCATAGGTGGAGCCTCCGACACTTACACCTGCACCGGCTTGTATCGCAAACCAGACAATCGCGGCGAGGCCGAGGAGAACAAACACGCCGACCGAGAGCTCGATGCTGGATTGCTTCATACTAGGGGAGGAGCTATTGGATGGGGCCATTCCGAACTGCGCGAAGCATTGTCGCAAAAGCTTCGCACAATGCAATCGTCCGAGGCGACGAACTCAGTGGGCGTTCCCTCAAAACAGATCCGACCGTCTTCCAGCAGGGCGGCGCGATCACTGACTGAAAGCGCTTCGGGAACATCGTGTGTTACTACGATCGCTGTGAAATCAAATTCCTGCCGGTATTGGACGATCATCCCGAAAACGGCGTTGCGGGCGGGCGGATCGAGACCGGCCGTCGGTTCATCGAAAAAGACCAATTTGGGATGCATGACAAGCGCTCGAGCAAGAGCGAGCCGTTTCTGCATTCCACCAGATAACTGTGCCGGATAATGATTCGCAAATTTATCCAATCCCAGGCTTTTTAGCGCGTCGTTGGCTGCTAGGTCGACTTCTCGCTTGCCCAACTTGCTTGTTTGTTCCAAGGGAAGCGCCACGTTTTCGAGGGCCGTGAGCGAGTCGAACAGGGCGTTTGCCTGAAACAAATAACTGCAGTCTCGCCTAAGCCCATCCAGCGATCCACCTTCAAAGCGAATCGCGCCTGCATCGGGCTTCAGCAAGCCAGCGAGACATTTCAGGAAAACTGATTTTCCCGAGCCGCTCCGCCCGAAGACCGTGACAATACCGCCACGGGGTACGAGAAGGTTTACGGAGCTCAACACTACGTGGTCGCCGAACTGCTTGCGGAGGCCGTTGACCTCCAGAATTGGCGGAAGCGACGGGCGGATCATACGAGAAAAGAAGTGATCAAGTAGTCGGCCGCCAACGTAGCAATGCTCGCAAGGACAACCCCCCTTGTGGTCGAAACACTCACGGCGCGCGAACCGGCAACCCCGGTGCGACGATGGGTAGTGAAGCCGCTGTGACAGCAAATCGCGATCGTGACCAAACCGAAAACAAACGCTTTCAAGAGGCATTCGCGAACATCTTCGGGTCGAATTGCTGAGTGAACCCCGGACCAGTAAACACCGCTGTCCAGGCCGAGCAATGCGGAGCCCGAGAGGTATCCGCCGGCCAATCCCACCAACGTAAACGCCACGGTCAGGATCGGGAAAACAATTAAGGCAGCTAGCAGACGCGGCGTGATCAGATA
>JBEDUS010000291.1:0-3572 GCA_040414975.1 Candidatus Udaeobacter sp. | reverse complement strand
AGGATTACGATCAGGAGGAGGTACCGCCGGAATGCCTCCGGGCCTAACAACACCAAGAATTTCGCCTATCGTTTTTTCCGCCATTTCCGACCTCACATGGGTAAGCAGGGCACCCGTTCGAGCGTCGGCTTACGCGACCAATTCGGGGCGGGCAACTCGGTACTCCGCACGCACTCAACCGGCCAATACATAAGCGCTAGATCCTTGATCATCCAGGCAGCAAGACTGCGCCCCGAGCGGGGGTCGTCTGGAACCGAATGGCATTAGCGGCGTTTAAAAAAGGCAAAGGGATCTGGGAAAGTCGGGGAAATTCAGCCATGACGAACCTCGCCTCAGATGTGGCGGCGCCGCCGTCGATGGTCGCGCGGCTCAATATCGAACTTTTCTGCAAGAAATTGGCCGAAGAGACTAACGAGACGAAACGACAGACTCTGCTTCAGCTCGTCGATGAGGAAAAAGCAAAGTTGTTCGTTTTGTCTCCATCGCCCCGTTCCGTGGTTAGAAAACCCGCTGCATAGGCCGGTCCGTCAAATTCCAGTTGGCCATTGCGTTTCGGTGCGCACATGGCAGAGAAGAGCACAAGGAAGTTGAACATGAAGCGCTTTGTCTTTGCTGTTGCCGCTCTTGCACTGGGTGTTGTCGCAACACCAGCGCACGCTGACTTCGCCATCGTCCAGTTCCAGGACGGTTGGTGCAAGATCTGGTGGGATAGCGCTGCCACGTCGTGGGGCGCCGGGTGGACAAAAGTTGTCTTTGGGCTTCCGGATTGGCTAGCAGCATCCGCAGCACTCGACTCCGCTCGTTCGCAGGGCATCTGTCGGTAGTGCGAGTTTTCGCGAATGAAGGTCGTCAACTGATCTGACCAGCGCGGCAGGAAGCGGCACCGATTATCCTTTTGCGAGTTTTGGACGATGCGGCGACGCTTCGTCAGCTTTGCCCGATATCGGTCGGCCCTCGATCAGGGCTTTTTTCCAGCCCTTGGGGGGCGGCCAGGGCACTCCCCATCGTGCCAGGCTCTCTCGGGTCCAGCCGCCTCGCGACGTTCTGGCCGCTTCGATCTCGGCAGCAGGTATCTTGACTTTCATCGTTTGCCTCCTACTCAAAAGAGCAGCATCGGGTCGACTTCGCCCGCTCATCAACTGATGCTCGCAACGCTAACAAACCATCGACCAAACACGTTATATCGGGCCCGTTTTTGCCGCCCGGCGCGTAGTGCAGTGAGCTATTTGCCTCGCCTGAAATGTTTTGCGTATCGATAAGCACACGCATTAACCCCACCTGCTTCCTTCATAAACGTCCGTAGCCCAATGTCGGGCCCCTTACAGCGAGCGACATACCGCAACGCGCGCGACCATTTGCTGACTATCTTGCAGTCGATGTCACGGTCGCTCGTGCAGCGAATGATAGCAGCAAATGGGTCAGCTCGTTTTTCCGACCGAAGATTGGCAAATTCGAATGCTTGCCGCAGCAGTCGATTAGTTCTCTGCCGTACTCTGAAATGCGCAACGATTGCGAAGACTGCTTCCAAATAGCCGTACACCGCGTCGCGCGTTCGATTTGCCCGAAACTCCCCCCAGGCACGGCTGACCTTCCCAAGCCATCGCCTCAGTCGAGCTTTTGGAGTTTGGCTCAAAGCTTGGCGATGTGAGCGGCGTAGCGCTCGCGCTAATGTCGTTTTAGCCGTTAACGGCAGTGCGATATTTGGTCGAGGATAATGATGATCAAATGTTTTGATTGGAACGGCTATTTGTGCAGGAGCAAGTCCGCCCGGAGTCCCCGTCGCGGCTTGCTTCACCTGAGCCTCTTCTTCTCGGACCTCTTTTAGCCATCGATTATAATCGAAGTTGTCGCCTTCGCGGATCATCGCCGAGACGTATTTGACCGTTCGCGGCGACATGAACGCTGCGCTATCGGGACAGAAAGTTTTTGTCATTGTTGAAAAATTCTTCGCACCGCTGTTTGGTCGGCCGTTTGTTGCCAAAGTAATTAAGTCGAAAATCCCGGATCAAGATGCGGCCCGCTCCTTTGTTGTACTTCTTCTCACGCAGAGCCCAGCCCAAGTCGAGGTGCGGAAGTCTGACTGTCCATCGCGACTGCCAAGTCTGAGCTTTGACGAACGTAAACCCGCAGAAGCTTCTACCCAATACTGACCCGCTATCGAATTCGTATCGATATTCGACTTCCCATTTTCTCCTGCGCCGCTTTGGAATTTTGATGGCGCGTGCCTTTCGCGCAAGATCATCGGCCTCTGTGCCGAGTTTGCCGTAGAGCCTCGGCAGCATCCAGAAGAACCAGTCCAAATCCCTCACAATTATTTCTGGAAGGGTCTTGCCGCCATACTTGCCAAATGGTACCACGCTCCAAGACATTTCTAGACCTTTCCGTAATCAGATGATTTTCGCCTCAGATGACGAACCGGATTAATTCGGCTGATCGATACAAATTAGCGTGTTCAAAAGTTGTTTTGTGGCCCAACACCAACGCGATCACGAGGATGACGCCGGGCCAGGAAGTGATAAAGAAATTCATTGAAGCAACTTGCTAAGAAATGCGACTTTCTTAGCAAGTTTTCTTGTCGACTAACGGTTCACCGGGCGATGGAATTCAGACACATAACTAGGCGGAACGCTACCTGAGTCGTTAAGCCGCCTTGCGAGTATCGACACAACCACGTTCCGGAAATTCACGGATTAATTCGCCGTCGACTAAGCCGCCGCCTTTGCCGAAATGATCGATGGCTTTGGCTTCGGTCGAGGTCAGGCCCTTTTCTGCAACGAGCGGATTATTCTGGTAGGTTCCCCATTGCTTGTGAAACACAGCCACGCCACGGTCATGACATTCTCTAATAGCATTTCGGATCCACCGCGGCTTCAAGAGACGTGCTCCGGGTCCGCTCTCGCCACCAGATATCAGCCAATTCGGGAGCGCGTCATGTTTCCGCAAACTCAGCGATCCAAGAGCCGGTTCATATGAGATGAATTTCATAATGGCTGGTATCCGCTGCAAAATTTTCCAACGCTTATCAAAGAACGATTGGTCTTCAGCGGTCACGCCTAGCCAGACATTATTATAACCGTCACCCCAATCTTTAGGCAGCATCTTTTCAATGTTTTGAGGACGCTTACTAAGAACTAACCAATCCAACCGGCGACACTCGCGAATTAGCGCAAACAAGTCCGCTCGCCACGACGCCGGGACTTGGTTATCGAAAACATCGGCGAGAGACGCACAGAAAACGCGTCGACGATAACCATGCTCTTTTTTAAACGCACGAGCAGCTGCGTTCCATTTAATCGGTTGCCGCCAATACGCGTCTGAAGTTCGCTTACGCTCCCCATGCGGTCCCCACTCCACTTTGCCGTAACGTTTATCAAACATCGTCTCGGCGTAACAATGCTCGCAGCCAGGTGAAACATGCTGGCAGCCAATCCAAGGATTGAACGTTTCATCAGCCCATTCAATTTTCGTATTTTGCATTTCAGGTTTTCCTTCCATTTTGTTCAAATAAACGGCAGTCGATATACGTACTTTACAACTTTGAAATCGATGCTCCTGGATCGCGGCAACCAATA
>JBEDUS010000290.1:0-2619 GCA_040414975.1 Candidatus Udaeobacter sp. | reverse complement strand
GAACTGATCGGCGCCCTTCGCGCCGGATTCTTCACCGATTATTTCGCCGGAAATCAGTTTTACGGAAATTATAACCTCACCCATCCCCTGCTGAATCTCAGGTCCGAGCAATGCTTAGCGACGACGACATGATCCGTATCGAAAAGCTTTCCCAGCGCTACCGGTGCGCCATGAGCTCACGCCATGTGGCTCGTTGCGCGCCGTTGGTATGCACCGGCCTGACAGCAGCATGATCATAGAGCTCTTTGGCCCACCGGGGGTAGGCAAGACTACCTTCACCCACGCGCTCGCGGCGCAGCTGCGGGAAGGTGGGCGTGCTTGCGAGCTAAAGCTATCTTCGCGCCCAGCCGAGCTCTTCTCTGAGTCTGGAGCTGGAAAGACCGCGCGAGTCAAACTTGCTGGGTTGCGACGCTTGAGCCGACCCATCTTCAAAGCCTTCGCGTTGTCGTGGCAAACCCCCACCGATGAACTCGTCGAGCCAACGGCGCTCATCAAAATTCTGCCGCCAAAAAGCATCATTTGGTCGATCAGGCTGCGGCAATACCTATGGCGCCTATCCTACGACTGGCATCGCGCGTCGAGCGCCGCACACATTGTTTTGTTCGATCAGGGATTTGTCCAAGTCGTGTGCTCGCTCGCGTTGTTGGCTCATGGGACGGACAAACGTTTGATCGAACGTGCCCTCGACAATGTACCAAAAGCCGATCTGTTCATTCGCTTGGACGCTCCAGTTGATATCTTGGAAAGCCGCCTGCGTGACCGGACGTGTCATCAAGGCGTCATCGAACGGCTATGCGAACTCGACTTAAGGACGAACCTAGCGTTCATACCGCTTGTAGATGAGCTGGATGATCTCCTGCAGCGACGTGGTCACAATGTAATACGTTCGACTTCGCTCGATCGTCGGGCACTTTGCAAAGGCGTGGCCGCGATCGAGCAACAGCTTACTGGGAGCGTAGCCGGACGAGACCTCGAGCGAATTGATGAGAACCTCGCGAGCGCACGGGGAACGATAACGAGAAATGAACAAACAGAGCCCCACCTTGCATGACGTGAAGGCCGCAAGCCCGCTGGTTGCGTCGCTTGGGCGCAGCAGTGTGGTGGCATTCGCGGTTTATGGCGCCGGCATCGGAGTTACTTACCTCGCGCAGTTGGCTATCGCCCGGATCGCGGGTGTGGAGAACTACGGCATCTACAGCTACGTTTTGGCGTGGATCTCGTTCTTGTCATATTTTTGTGCGCAGGGCTTTGACGTCTCGTTGCTACGCTTCATTCCGCCCTATCGGGCCGATCGGGCCTGGGCTTTGCTCAGGGGTGCGATACAGTATGCTGAGCGCCGGGCTTTAATCATTAGCTTAATCACGATCATTTTCGGCGAGTCGATAGTTATTGGGCTAACGACGAGCCTGCCTCGTGAGCTTCATAATACGTTTGTCATCGGATTCATGCTGATTCCCGTATGCGCGCTGCTTTGGATCCGCGGTTCCGCGACACGCGCTTTCGGCGGAGTCGTTTCAGCCCTGGCGCCGGACCGAATCGTCCGAGATGGGATTCTGCTTGCACTAATCTTGTTTGCCTCTTGGGGGTTGAGATTGAAGGTAGACGCCCCTCTAGTGATGTTCGCCACGCTAATTGGCGCAGGGACTGCACTGGCCACAGTGAGTCTGGCCCTTCGTCGATGGCGACCGTTGGAACTCAAAAACGTCACACCAGTCTATGCTGCCGCAATTTGGCGACGCACCGCCTGGCCGCTCGTGATCATGACAGCTACTGAGGTTCTCTTGAATCGGACCGGAGTTCTTGTGCTCGGCTGGGTTGGAGACACAAAAAATGCCGGAATATACAGCCTGGTCTTCAATATCGCGCTAGTGATAACGCTGCCCCGAATGGCCATAAACACCCTGCTTTCACCTTCGGTCTCTGTACTATTCAATAGCGATAACCACCCGATGCTCCGAGTGCTCATTGCTAGATCGGCGCGGTGGACCGTGATTGCGGCGGCTTTTACGGGCATCGCGCTTTTTGTGCTTGCTGACCCTTTGCTCGGCTGGTTCGGGGTAGGTTACAAGGCCGGTTTGCCGGCGCTACAAGTCCTCGTTGTCGGTCAGGTGATTGCAGCTGTTGCCGGTTCGCAATTGCAACTCATGACAATGACTGGAAACGAGCGAAGTGCGGCCGCGCTTTTGATCTTGGCAACTGTGACGAACGCTGTCGCCAGTTTTGCATTCATCAGACTCTTCGGGCTTACCGGCGCAGCGGTCGCGTACTGTTTAACTCTGATCGTCTGGAATCTGACAATGGCGTATTGCTTGTGGAGGCGATTGCATTTCCTCCCGGGTCTATTCGCAATGCTTCAAACGCGGCAGATGTTAGCTTGGCACCGCATCGCGATTACAGACGCTACCAATTAGCCGGTCGTGTCGGTGTTGTGGCACTATATTGCTAAGCTGCCGGACTTACTGAAATGAAAACGCCATAGCCCGCGATCGGCCTGTTGGCGTCACTGACCGCGGTCCTTTTTTACGGACAACGCAACTAAATTCCCGTATGCCCACCCGCTTCCCGCCGCCTTGGTCCGTAGAGGGAATTGCGCTTCAATGGGCCGCGCCTCGCGCATTA